>CAYRMV010000024.1:0-30992 GCA_964425255.1 uncultured Flavobacteriales bacterium | reverse complement strand
GAGTTCAAAACCTGATTATTTATTGACGTAGGAGAAACATATGGGTAATTCAAAAGTTTTATTTAATCATTTTCATCTTTTATTTTCAATCTTCTTTTGCTCAAGATATTGATACAACTTTTGTTATACAAACTCCAAAAAGTACGATTAAGGTAGTTTGTAAAAAGACTTTTGAAAATGGGAAATTAATTCATTCTTCTATTTTTCTTATAACTACTATTCTCATAAGCCAATCAACGATCGATGAAGCAATTGAATTGGGTGTTGAATCAGATAAATATTACGTTAATCTAAATTATAACGAATATTGCGAATTAAAGAGCTTAAGCACACTGCGTATCAGTAGGAATAGTAGTTTTAATCATGAAGTACTCTCTTATTTTCAAGAATTAGTAGACGCATACAATTCCAACAATTTAAAAAGGTATTTTTATAAGTCTTCTGAAGAATGTGGTACCGATAAACTTGCTTTCACTTACAATATTGAATGATTTAGCAACTATGTAGTAAGACAAATTTTTGTCGGAGAAGCAACGAATCAAGCGAAATTATTTTTTGTAATTTTAATGGAGTAAAACAGAAAATCTACTCTTCTTTGATGAAAGTGGTAAAGTCAGACCAATCCTCAACGCGAAATACGCGAATGTCTCTGACTGAGTTTTTAAACCATGGTGTGTTTTTCAGTGCATTAATTGCTCTCAATAGATTTGCCATATCATTATTTGTGGACAAATAAACACTTCCCTGCCCTCTGAAAAAATCAAATTTTTCAAGTATCGTTGCTATTTCAAAATAGGCATTGTTATATGGATCACCATAATTCTCTTTTAAATCAGAAATGAGCATGTCAAAGCTAATTGCAAACATTTTCAGCTCTTTTTAAAGTATTTTTTTTCTCCAAAGAAAATTCTCCCTTGCTCATCTTTGATAGCAATTTCTTCTCCTAAAAAAGGATTTTTAATTATTTTGATGATCACGCCCTCGATCCAATCACTTAAGCCTGTAAGTGACGGGCTTACTTTAGCTTTTTCCTTAATGAGAAAAATTTCTTTAGCCATGATATTTTTTATTTGGTACCGAGTCAAAGTTACAAAATTTTCAACCAAAATAATTCAATCACAGTTAAAAATACTTAACCAATAATCTGTTTTAATTCTGATTGTCAGTCTTTCATCTTACTATAGATCCGTTTATTTGCCTTCGACAACATCAATCTAAATCCATTTTTCTACAAAAAACCGCCCCATTTTCACAGAGCGGTTGCCTTTTATTTCTTACGAATTTTATCCGATTACATTTCGACCAATGCTGGAATAGTAAAATCCTTTGGCGTTGATGTCTTCAAGTTCGAAGAGATTTCGTCCATCGAATATGGTTTTTTCTTTCAAAAGTGTTCCAACGCGATCAAAATCAGGATTGCGGAAAATGCTCCACTCAGTACAAATCACCAAGGCATCAGCTCCAGCAAGTACATCGTATTCGTTTTCGGCATAGGCAATTTTATCTCCGATTAATTTTTGCACATTCGGCATTGCTTCGGGATCGTAAGCGACAACATTTGCTCCAGCTTCTGTTAATGCATCAATCATATACAATGCAGGCGCTTCGCGAATGTCGTCTGTATCGGGTTTAAACGCCAAGCCCCATAAGGCAATTTTCTTTCCACGTAAATCACCACGGAAATAGTTCTTGATTTTTGGGAATAAGATTGTTTTTTGCTCTTCGTTTACACGCATGACAGCATCGAGAATTTCAAACTTAAACCCAACTTCATTCCCCGATTTAGCTAAAGCTTGAACGTCCTTTGGAAAACACGAGCCGCCATAGCCGATTCCCGGGAACAAAAAGCGTTTACCTATGCGGGTATCCGAACCGATTCCAATGCGTACTTTGTCTACGTCTGCTCCCACTAATTCACAGAAATTTGCGATTTCATTCATGAACGTGATTTTGGTCGCTAAGAAGGAATTAGCTGCATATTTGGTCAACTCCGCTGACTTTTCATCCATGAAAATGATCGGATTTCCTTGTCGAACAAAAGGTTTGTACAATTGCTCCATGATTTTTTGAGCACGAATCGAAGATGTTCCCACAACTACTCGGTCAGGCTTTAAGAAATCATCAACCGCAAATCCTTCACGTAAAAATTCGGGGTTAGAAACAACATCAAAATCGCACATAGCTTTTTCTGCAATTTTTTCGCGTACTTTTTCTGCTGTTCCAACTGGCACGGTACTTTTATCGACAATTACTTTGTAATCCGTCATGAGTACACCTAGTTCGCCAGCGACACCTAAAATATACGATAAATCTGCTGAGCCATCTTCTCCCGGAGGAGTTGGTAGAGCGAGAAAGATAATTTCTGCGTCTTTGATTCCTTCAGCTAAATTGGTCGTGAATGATAAGCGATTTGCTTTGATATTTCGATCAAACAAAACATCCAAATGAGGCTCGTAAATCGGAATTTCTCCGTTTCGCATGCGCTCTACTTTTTTTGCATCAATATCGATACAAATAACTTGGTTTCCAGTTTCCGCGAAACAAGTACCAGTTACCAAACCGACATACCCTGTTCCAACAACGGCAATTTTTTTCATATTCTTTTAGAAAGTTATAATCGAATTATGCTTCGACAAATTCAGCAATACTAGCACAGATGTAAGCCAATTGCTCTTCTTCTAATTCTGTGTGCATGGGCAACGAAATAACACGACTTGTCAACCAATCCGTTACAGGTAAATCTTGGTCTGCACAGTTGAACGTTTCAAACATTTTTTGTTTGTGTGCAGGAACGGGGTAATACACCATCGACGGGATATCTTTTGAAGCCAAATGAGCCACCAATGCATCGCGATCAACCCCCTCCAATTGCAAGGTATATTGATGGAAAACATGTTTGGAATTCGAAGCTCGGAAAGGCGTTTTGATTTTTGTCGAATCAGCGAAATAGCGATCGTAATAATCTGCTGCTTTTCTTCGGGCATCACAATATGCATCCAAGTTGGGTAATTTGATGTTCAAAACAGCCGCTTGGATCGAATCCAAACGCGAATTGCAACCAACAACTTCGTGGTAATAACGAACCGTTTGACCATGATTAGCTATTTTACGCATTTCTGTCGCCAATTGTTCGTTGTTTGTACAAATGGCACCACCATCTCCATAGCAACCTAAATTTTTGGAAGGGAAGAACGAAGTACAACCAATATCCCCAATTGTTCCAGTTTTCGAAACGCGACCATCTCGGTGTGTGTAATCACATCCAATTGCTTGTGCGTTGTCTTCGATTACAAATAAGTTGTGTTTTTTTGCAATTTCCATGATCGGATCCATGTCTGCGGATTGACCGTATAAATGAACAGGAACTATTGCTTTTGTTTTCTCCGTGATTGCTGCTTCAATTTTAGATGGATCGATGCAGAATGTTTCAGGATCAACGTCCACGAATACGGGCTTTAAACCAAGTAAAGCTACCACTTCGGTAGTTGCAATGTAAGTGTAAGAAGGCGTAATCACTTCATCGCCAGGTTTTAGCCCCAATCCCATCATAGCAATTTGAAGAGCGTCAGTTCCATTAGCGCAAGGGATTACATGACTAGCTCCTAAATAGTTTTCCAACGATTTTTGGAAAGTAGAAACTTGTGGTCCGTTGATAAATTGGGTGTTTTCAATCACTTCAAAGATGGCTGCATCCACCGCAGGTTTGATTTTTTCGTATTGTGACTTTAAGTCAACCATGTGTATTTTCTTCATATTCAATATGTTCTAACGTGAACGAATTTTCAATTTCAATAAGCGCGTAAAGATAAGAAAAGGAATGAAGTTGAAATCGTACTTATAACGGGATAAATGATAAAATATGTCAATTCGGGATGAATATTTTGTTTGGAATGTTAAAAGCAGAACAAAAATAAAAGAATCAAGCTGCAACGCGTTGAAGAATCACTTTGCATGGAGTCGAAGACGTGACATGAACAATGTGTGGTTCGTGTAATGGAATGGTGAATTGATCACCTGGTTTGAGCGAGTAAAAAGTTTCTCCAACCTGAATGTCACAGGTTCCTTCCAAAATTAAAAACTTTTCAAATTCATCGTCATGCGTTTCGTTGGGAGCCATTTTTTCAATCCAAACGATGGCAGAAAGACAAGTTGGAGTATATCCAATAATGCGAGCAAGGACACCGTCCACATTTTCCGGATTCGCAAATTCGGGGCGGTTGATCCAACGTGCAAAATCTTCGGGCTTACTTTCAGCGTGAAGCACGGGTGGTTCTTCCGGTTGTTCCCCTTTTTCTAAGCGCTCAGTATAATCCAAGATTGCAACAATAAATGGTTTGATAATTGGATCGGGTTCAACGGCATTGGCTTGAGCAAACGACTCTAAATTAGAAGCAACTTCGATTAATTCGAGTTCAATTTCAGGGTATTCGTTGCATTTTTCTTCCAAGAAAGCACACTCTTCCTCATTCGCTTCTCCCAAAAGGTAGCGTTCAATGATTCCTGTTTCGATGTATGCTTTCCAATCAAACATGTTGCAATTTTACATTTAATTCTGTCGAAATCAAAATAAACGGGTATACTTTTTTAAGAAAAGAAAGGAATTACGTTTTTTAACTTTTTCAGGAAACATTTTTTGTTTTCAAAGTTTCCAATTTAAATTTTGTATTTACTTTTGCGCCATGAATGAAAAGAAAATTGAAATACTGAACAAGGCAGCTGTCATTTTTATGCAATTAGGGATTAAGAGTGTAACGATGGATGAGCTTGCTAATCAGTTGGGTATTTCAAAAAAAACATTGTATTTGCACTTTAAAGACAAGAATGATTTAATTTGTTCAATCATTGAATTCAAGTCCTTAGAAGACAAAGAACAATGCTTTCAATATCGTCATGAGGGATGCAATTCAATCGATGAAATGTTGGCAATTGGTCGATTTATCATGGAGAGTTTTGCGAAAGTGAATCCCGTTTTGTTTTTCGATATTCAAAAATATCACCCAAAAGCAATGTTGATGATTCAGGAGCATAAATGGAAATTTGTTCACAGCACAATCAAAGAAAACATTGAAAAAGGCATGAAAGAAGGATTTTATCGTTCAGATTTGGACCCTGCCTTTTTTGCTAGTTTGTACGTCACTATGACCGATGCTTTGTTTGGTTTTTCTGCCGATTTTCAAGCAAAAAAATCCATGAGTTCGAGCTTGTTCGATACCATCATTTTTTTTATTCATGGTTTAGCCAGCCAGAAAGGCTACACATATTTAACAACCCAAATTAATAAGTAACATGTGCAGAACTTCTCTCTGGATTGCCCTGTTTTTACTGCCTAATTGGATGTTCTCTCAGCAATCTTTCACGCTTTTTGAAGCACAAGATTATGCGATGACACACCACGAAAAGGTGAAAAATGCAGAACTCGATTTGGCAATCGCACAAAAAAAGGTCGTAGAGACTCGGGCAATTGGTTTGCCACAAGTCAATTTTACGGGAAGCTTTCAAAATTTCTTAAATCTGCCTGTTCAGGTAGTGGATGCTTCATTTATCAATCCCAATGCGCAACCGGGTGAAACCATTTCTTTCCGCGCAGGAACGGATTTCAACGCAACGGGTACGCTTCAAGCAACTCAATTGTTGTTTAATGGTTCATACATTGTCGGGTTACAAGTTTCACGTTTTTACACGGAATTTGCATCTACAAACATCGAAAAATCGAAAGAAGATGTGCTTTACTCGGTTACACAAGCGTATCAATTAACAACCGTTGCTAAAAGTAATCTTGCATTTATTGATTCATTGGTTTTGATAACGGATCAATTGGTGCAAAAACAACGCAATTACTTGGAATTGGGGTTGATGACGCAAGAAGACATGGATCAGTTGGAGTTTTCCTTGTTAAGTGCAAAAAATAACCAAACTGCAGCACGAATTCAATACGAAAATGCGCTTGCACTTTTGAAAATGACCATGGGTTTTCCGATGGAAGAAAAAATAGAAGTGAATGAAAAAGTGGATCAGTTGTTGACAAAATCAGCTAGCTTAAATGCGAATTCAAGTTTAAACAACAATTTGAATTTCATTTTACTTTCACAACAGAAAAGATTGAATGAATATAATTTGAAAAATGTTCAATATCAAAATCTTCCGGTTGCGAGTGCCTATTTTAATCAAACGTACAATGCGTTCCGAAATGAGTTTAACTTTTTTGCCAATGAAAAGTGGTTTCCGCAAACATTTTGGGGCTTGCAATTACAAGTTCCGATTTTTGCAAGTGGTTCTCGTTGGGCACAAACGCAACAAGCAAAACTGACAATTTTGAAATCTGAAAATGCAATCAAAGAATTGGAGCGCACCTTGCAGTTTCAAGAAATTCAAGCGAAAAATAATTTATCCGGAGCACAAGAAAAATTGTTGTTGCAAGAATCAAACATTCAATTGGCGAAGAAAATCTATGAAAACGCCTTGATTAAAGAGCAAATTGGAAATGGTACAAGTATTATTGTTACGCAAAAATACAATCAATTAATTGCTTCTCAAGCGCAGTATGTGGGTGCAATTTTAGACGTATTCAATGCACGATTGGAATTGGATCGTTTGTACCACGAAATTCAAAAAAATAAATAAAATCATTATATAAAGATCATTATGAAGACAAATTGGATAGTCGGAATTTTTACTTTGTCCTTGTTGCTTTCAGCTTGTGGAGGTGAAGAGCAACAATTGGATAAATTGAAAGCCAAAAAAGCAGAACTTCGCGCTGAATTGGATGAGGTTCAAAAGAAAATTGCTGAAATTGAAGCTGGTTTTAAGGAGGAAATCGTTCCTCTAGTTGTGCTTCAAGAAGCCGAAAACAAGACATTTGTGCACAAAATAAAAGTTCAAGGTAATGTGGAAACAGACGAAGATGTGTTGTTAAATGCAGAACTTGGCGGAACAATTACGCAGGTCCATGTGAAGGAAGGACAACGCGTTTCAGCGGGACAAGTATTGGTTTCGTTGGATGCATCGATTCTTTCATCCAACATGCAAGAATTGGAAACGCAATTGGAATATGCCAAATACATGCTTGAAAAACAAGAAGAATTACGCAAACGTGGTGTTGGTTCTGAGTTTGATTACAAAGCTGCTAAAAACCAAGTAGACGGATTGAAATCTAAAATGAAATCGCTGGGAACACAACGTGGAAAATCGACAATTCGTGCTCCTTTTTCGGGTGTAATTGACAAGATTTTTGCTAAAAACGGTCAATTGGCTGGTCCGCAAGCTCCATTAATGCGCTTGGTAAACAACCATGAAATTCGATTTACAGCGGATATTTCGGAAAAACATTTACGTCATTTGAAACCAGGTACTGAAATGCAAGTTCGTTTCCCGAATTTCAAAGACACGGTGATAAATATTCAAGTGGATCAAGTTGGAAATTACATCGATCCAACCAACCGAACATTTCGAATTTCAGCCACCTTGAGAAATAATAAGTTATTCTTGCCGAATATGTTAGCTGAAATGGAAATTGTTGACATCAAACAAAACAATGCATTGGTTATTCCAACAAAAAGTATCATCAAAGCACAAGACAATTCGGATTATGTTTATGTCGCAAAACAAGCGAAAGAAGGAAAATTCAGTGTCCAAAAAGTGACCGTTGAAGTAGTGGAAAAATACGATGGTCAAGCGATGATTCAAGTCAAAGGGGATGCTTTGAAAGCGGGTGATCAAGTGGTTGTTGATGGTGCACGTGGAATCACCGAAAAAGATGTAGTTCGAACAAAATAATACATTCATGGAAGAAAATAAATCGAAAGGATTTGGAATGTCCACATGGGCGGTAAACAACCGCAAAACGGTATTCCTGATCACTTTTATCATATTCATTGCAGGTTTGGCTGCGTACAATTCCATGCCAAAAGAGAATTTCCCGGAACTTCAGATTCCCGAAATTTACATTGGAATTGCAAAACCGGGATCTTCTCCTGATTATATGTCGGAAAAAATTTCGGAATCGATTGAAAAAGAGTTGACTGGAATCAAATATGTGGATGAAATCAATTCTAACTCTGTACACGGTTATACGACAATTCGGGTAAAATTTGATTTCAAAATGCCTGTCGATCAAGCTTTGCAAAAAGTGAAAGATGCGGTTGATAAAGCACGAACGAAAAAAGATTTCCCGAAACTTCCGATTGAGCCCAATATTTTTGAGTTAGATCCGGCTAAAATGCCGATTATGAACATCAATTTACGGGGTTCTAATCCAGCATTATTGAAAGAAGTAGCGGAAGATTTAGAGAAAACATTCGAAGCACTCCCAGAAATCAACGAAGTAGACATTCGCGGAATTCAAGAGCAAGAAATGCGCATCGAAGTGGATCCAATCAAAGCGCAAGCTGTGAACGTAACGTTGGATGATATTCAGAATGCCGTTTCAGCGGAGCACCAAACCATTCCTGGTGGAGAAATTTTGATGGATGATATTCAAAAAACAATCCGAATTGAAGGTGAATTTTCGAATGCAGCTGAATTGAAGCGAATTATCGTGAAACAAGATGAGATGATGCCTGTTTTGTTGGAAGATGTTGCAGATGTTTACTTTGGAAATGCAGATACTACTTCCTATGCGCGTGAGTTTGGTGAACCAGTTGTCATGTTGGATATCAAAAAACAAAACGGACAAAACTTGTTGACTGCCGCAGATAAAATCGATGAAATCATTACAAAAGCCAAAGAGGATGGAACCATCCCACGTAGTATCGATGTGTCCAAAACAAACGATCAGTCCTACAATACGCGTGACATGGTTTCCAACTTGGAAAATTCCATCATTTTTGGAATTATTCTCGTTGTCGGAGTTTTGCTGTTTTTCCTTGGTTTGCGCAATGCGATGTTTGTAGGAATTGCCATTCCACTTTCGATGTTGATGTCGTTTATGATTTTACAAGCAGCGGGCGTGACCTTGAATGTTATGGTATTATTCTCACTCGTTTTGGCTTTGGGAATGTTGGTTGACAATGGAATTGTGATTATTGAAAACATCTACCGTTACATGGACGAAGGGCACAAACCCTCGAAAGCCGTTATCCAAGGAGTAGGAGAAGTGGCTTGGCCGATTATTGCTTCCACCGCTACGACGGTTGCTGCGTTTATTCCTTTGGCAATTTGGCCCGGAATTATGGGTGAATTCATGAAATTCTTACCCATTACGTTGATGGTCGTTTTGTCTTCGTCTTTGTTTGTTGCCTTGGTAATCAATCCGGTGTTGGCTGTTGCTTATATGAAAGTGGAACAAGCCATTCCAAACCGCAAAAAAGCACTTCGCAGCTCGTTGATTTTACTTTCATTAGGAATTTTATTTGCCGTTTTAGGCGTGATTACTTTTGGTAATTTATTGGTGTTCTTCGGAATCATGATCGTCTTAAATACCTTTGTTTTGTATCCAGCTACATTGAGTTTTCAAAATAAATTCCTTCCTCGATTAGAAGCATTGTACGAACGTTTTCTTGCATTTGCTCTTACCGGAAAAAGACCAGGATACTTTTTATTAGGGACAATTGGATTGTTTGTTTTTAGTATCATGTTATTTGCAGCCTTTCCTCCAAAAGTGGATTTTTTCCCAGTAAACGAGCCGAATTATGTCAACATTTTTATCTCACACCCGATTGGAACGGACATCAAATTGGCCAATAAAACAACCTTAGCGGTAGAAGCTGAATTGAATGGCTTGCTCAAACCATACATGGAAAAAGATGAGAAAAACGGAATTCCTAAAAATGAGCGTTTGATTAAATCCATCATTTCGCAAGTTGGAGAAGGAACTTCCGATCCAGCTCAGGGCGTGTCGATGGGTTCTACTCCAAACAAAGGGCGTGTTACGGTTAATTTTGTTGAATCGCAATTTAGAAATGGAGTAAAAACAGGAGAGATTTTGAAGCAAATTCAAGACCATTTCAAAGGTAGATTCAACGCGGATATCGAAATTACAGCGAGCAAAGATGAGCAAGGTCCACCACAAGGTGCTGCCATCAACATCGATATTTCGGGTAAAGGAGATTACAAAGATTTGATTGCAGAAGCAGAAAAAGTGCGTGTTTTCTTGGATCGAAAAGGAGTTGGAGGAGTTGAAAAATTGAAACTCAATGTAGAGGCCAACCGCCCTGAAATTCCAATTCAAGTGGATCGTGATCAAATTCGTAAATTGAATGCTTCTACGATGCAAGTTGGAATGGCGATTCGAAAAGCCTTGTTAGGGGAAGACATTACAACCTACACGAAGGATGAAGAATCGTATGACATTGTAGTTCGATTTAACAAAGAAAACCGCGAAAATTTTGATGCTTTGTTGGATCAACAATTGATTTTTAGAAACAACAAAGGACAATTACTCAATATTCCGATTCGCTCGGTGATTTTAGATCCGAAAGAAGTTTCGTCTTATTCAGCAGTGATTCGAAAAGATGAAGTTCCGCTGGTTTCTATCATTTCAAACGTGACAGAAGGGTATAACGCCAACGAAGTAGTACAAGAATTGAAAGATTACATGTTCGAATACGAGTCTGCGGGACAAATGAAAGAAGGTGTTTCGTTTAAATTCTCAGGTCAGCAAGACGAGCAAGCGAAAGAAATGGAGTTTTTAAGTGGAGCGTTGATGATTGCTGTTTTCTTGATTATTTTGATTATCGTGGCACAATTTAATTCGTATTCGGCTCCAGGAGTAATCATGTTAGCTGTTTTGCTATCGTTTATTGGTGTTTTCCTTGGATTGGTAATTTCACGTCAAAACTTCGTAATTATGATGACCATGATTGGAATCATTTCACTTGCGGGAGTTGTGGTAAACAATGCCATCGTTTTGATCGATTACACGAACCTACTTCGTAAACAAAAGCGGGAAGAGAAAGGATTGGATGAGTACGAAGAATTACCCATGGAAGACATCATTGATGCTGCCCGAATTGCAGGTAAAACACGTTTGCGTCCTGTATTGTTGACCGCTATTACAACCATTTTAGGTTTGATTCCATTGGCAATTGGTTTCAATATCGACTTCTTCAGTTTGTTCTCGACGTATGATCCGAAGATTTATTTTGGGGGAGACAACAACTTGTTCTTCGCTCCAATGTCTTGGACCATCATTTATGGATTGACTTTCGCGACTTTCTTGACCTTAGTCATTATTCCATCGCTGTACATTTTAACAACGAAATTCAAAATCTGGATTTACAAAGTGGGCGGATGGAAAATGCGAAGTAATTTGTAATTGAAAAGAAATCACTCAATAGTAAAAGCCGCTCTATTTTTGGAGCGGTTTTTTGGTTGTATTTTAATAGTTTTAATGTTTGAAAATGAATTATTATAAACAGTCGTAAATATATACATAGGGTAGGCGTTGAGTTCGTCATGACTGATAATCCTATCACTTTCAGTGAAGGAGAAAAAAGTATTTTTAATTCCTCAAAATGACAATGATAAATAATTTACTGGTTAAATCAATTTTGAGTATTCTGAGGTTTATTTGGAATGTATTAAAATGGATTTATCGGATTCTATCTAGTCTTGGTGAGTTATTTTAAAGGTTAAGTTTCAAAGTATCTGCTAATGAAAAACAGAAAACGCCGAGTTACGGAGTTTTTTCATTTTTTGGATATGAATCTGGATTTTGGTATGAATTTCGAATACCATACACGAAAACGGTATCGTTTTTTTGATCGACAATATAATGAATGATATAGGGGAATTTCTTTACTATCTTCATTCTAAAATCATCGTACCGAATTTGGTAGAATGGGTTTTTCTTCAAATCGTTTAATGCTATGTTTATTTGATTGAAGAATTTTTTGGCAATTTTCGGATTAATTTCATGGTAATAGTCAAATGCTTCTTGGAGATCTTCAGTAGCTTGATGTAGAATTCGAATGTTATATTTTTTCATCAATCGAGTTTAAAGCGATTTTTAACTTCATTCCAATCGTTAAAATCTTCTGGTTTGGCTTGTTTCAAACGATTTCGCATGATTTCTTTTTCAGCTTCATCTATGATGATGTTTTCTTCTGAAATTTCTTGCACACTGACGTAGTTGAGTGTTTTTAAAAATTCAATCAATTTGTTGGTTTTACTTTCGTCTTGGATATTTAAAAGTAGTTGTGTCATAACGAATAATTTAAGATGCTAATTGTTGAACTTTCCGTTTGGTAATAAAGGCATCGATAAGTTTTAAAACCACATTTTTATCGTCATCATCCATATTTTCGATGGCCTTAAAATGTTGGAGAAGTTTCGAATCTTTGATAGAGTTTTGCGCTTTTTCGCTCATGTTACCGTTTACAATAAAATCAATGGTGGTTCCGAACACATCGGCCATTCTCTTCAGTACATCTGCTGGCGGTTGAACATTTTTGGTTTCGTAACGTACAATTTGGGGTAAAGAAATCTGTATTTTTTCCGCCAATGCAGCTTGTGTAAGGTTATTTTCTTTCCGTAATGCTTGTATCCTTTCACCTAAAATCATAACTCTAAAAAGATTTATTATCAACTCTAATTATCGGTAAAGATAGGAAAAAGAGTGGTTTTATTATCTCATTGTTGAAATTTTATTTGATGCAAGTTTTGTTATTTATCTTTTATGACTTATTTTGCCCCTAAAACGTTCGAGGATATGCTCCAATATGTTGATAATTAAGTAAATTTATTTCCGCCAACAACAACACAGGTAAGCGTTGATATGCCGTTTCTCATTGCTTTTCCAACCAAGAAATTATTTTTTGAGATGCACCACTTTGGCTTTCGACGAATTCGGACGTCTTCTGAGCTAAGGTCTGTTTGTTTTGCTGAATAAATTCCCACTTTTGGAACAATTCTTCAGGAGTAGAAACAGAGAAACCAATTCCGTTTTCAATAAATTGTTCTGCTTCGGGAAAACGAGTGTGTTTTGGACCAAAAAGGACCGGTAAACCAAAAACGGCAGGTTCTAAAATATTATGTAAACTTCCCGAAAAACCACCGCCGACATACGCAACTTCCCCGTATGAATAGGCATTTGCTAATTTGCCGATGCAATCGATTAATAAAATTTTTGCTGTTGAATCGGATTTCCAAGCGGTGTAGCGGACGCATTGACCAGCAAAACGTTTTTCTATCTCGATGAGGTGGCTTTCCGAAATGTCATGGGGAGCAACAACAATGGGTTGTTCGATTTTATTCAAAAGTGAAGCAAGTAATTCTTCATCTGGTGACCACGAACTTCCGATTACGAATGCTTTTTTTCCTTGAGTGAATTCAGATAAAATAGGGTCTGCTTGCACATTTTTTTTATTTTCTATGACACGATCGAAACGGGTGTCACCCACCAAAAGAGTACGATCAATACCTATAGATGCGAGTAAAATTTTCGATTTTTCGGTTTGTACAAAAAATTGATCAAATGCACGCAAAGCTTTTCGGAAATAACTCCCCCAAGGTTTAAAAAACCGATGATCTTCTCGGAAAATAGCACTGATGGAAATCATTTGAGATCCACTTCTTTTTGCTTCAAGGATGTAATGAATCCAAAATTCGTATTTGACAAAAAAGGTTTTTTGAGGTTTAAAATGAAGCACAAAATCACGTGCGTTTGAAGGAGTGTCCAACGGTAAATAACACACAAAATCAGCGGAATGCGAGCGTTTGTGGTAATGCTCCATGCCAGACGGACTGAAAAAAGTAACCAACAAATACATATCTGGATTTTTTTCGCGCAGCAAATTCATGACAGGTAAACCTTGATCAAATTCTCCCAAAGAAGCACAATGAAACCAATAAACAGGTCTGTTTTCGGGTAGAACAGGTAGTTTTGAACGCCAATTTCTTCTTCCTTCAACCCAACTTTTCGCTTTGGAAACAAACCACGAAGCGACAAATAAAACAATGCCGTAAAAGCGAATCCCAAGTGTGTAGAGAAATGCCATTAATTGAAGTAAAAATCTTTGGGTTGACGTTTGTAAATAGGAATGAACCAACCCGCTTTGAATCCAATTTGACCATCCATACGCAGGGATTTGTCCACAGTCATATCTGGTTGATCAAAGAAGATATCGCGTTGATTGCGCGTCAATCCTTGTGAGGCATAAAACCCGGCATAAAAATTCACTAATCCTTGATTGGACATGAAAGCATAACCAACAAATTGATGAAAATTTGCACCGACAGACAAGCGATCATAGCCTTTTCGGTAATCAAGTTCGAGTTGTGGAATCACTTGTTCTTGCGTTTCTACACGCAATTTATGCAACAAATACCCAACTCCACCGTGAATCCAAATTCCGGAGTTTTGATTCGGACTCAACACAGGGATGATTTTTCCAACAGCTAAATTTACATTGAATCCACGTGGAAAAACATAGACCATTCCAATGTTTCCGTTGATATCGGTGATATTTCCGTAACTATCTACCAAGTGGTCAAACAAACCTGTCATGCGTACTTGATTCCCAAAAACAAAATTCCCTTCCAAGCCCCAAAACCAGTTTTTACTCGTTTTGTAACCTGCCGTTGCGCCGATGTGATTCAAATATCCGTAGCGATCAGCCAAATCACCATACGTCCAATTTCCACCGTAATGAACGCCAATCCAAGGTGTACCAATGATAGAATCTTTCACATTTCGTTGTGCAGACACAGATTGAGCCAAGAAAAAAACAAAAAACCCAAGAAAATAGAGAAGGAAGTTTTTTTGAATTCGGTGCTTCATAGAAAATGAAATTTGGATAAAATTTGAACGTAAAAGTAAGGAATTTGTTTGATTGTGCCCCTACCGTTTAATCAATCACACGAGCTAGTTGAAAGAAAAAGTGGAAGAAACATCACCGAAAACATCCCGAATGGGTGGTACTTTTCCAGTTTGTTGTGTACCTTTGTAAGATAAACATGGAACAAATGGAAACAAATATCCCAGCAAATAATCCACAGTTGAAATCGTGGATTGACGTACCTTCTGGATCGGATTTCCCGATTCAAAATTTGCCTTTTGGTATTTTTCAAACAGCCCATCTTTCAAAAAGAGTGGGTGTTCGAATCGGTGATTTTGTCTTGGATTTGAAAACGTTGTTTGTTCTAGGTTACCTTGAAAACCTACCCTTCGAAGCAAGTGATTTTGATACGCCATTTCTCAATAATTTGATGAAAAAAGGCAAAAAAGGGACCCGTGATTTGCGGAATCGCATTTCAAAATTGCTCGATGTGCAACAAATGGATTTACAGAAAAATGAGCATCACGTGGCGCAGGTCTTGGTTCCTGTTGAAAATGTTACCATGTCTCTTCCTGTTCAGATTGGGGATTACACCGATTTTTATTCGAGCCGTGAACACGCAACCAATGTAGGAACAATGTTTCGTGATCCGAACAATGCATTGTTGCCAAATTGGCTTTGGATCCCAGTTGGATACCACGGTCGTGCTTCGTCCGTGATCGTTTCAGGGGAAGCGATTCATCGTCCAAAAGGGCAAATCAAACCCAATCCGGAAGAGCCACCGATTTATGCTCCATGTCGCAACCTAGATTTCGAATTAGAAACTGGTTTTATTACCTTCGATGGAAAACCACTTGGAGATTCGATTTCAACCAATGAAGCAGAAGATTTCATTTTCGGAATGTGCTTGTTCAACGATTGGTCGGCACGGGATATTCAAACGTGGGAATATGTACCACTTGGACCTTTCTTGGCAAAGAATTTCGCTTCCAGCATGTCGCCTTGGATTGTTACTTTGGATGCACTTCAACCTTTCAAAGTGGCTGGACCTGAACAAGATCCGAAAGTACTTTCCTATTTGGAATTCGAAGGAGACAAATCGTATGATATTCATTTAGAAGTGTTTATTCAGCCTGAAAACCAGGGAGAAACCAAAGTTTCGACTTCTAATTTCAAATACATGTATTGGAACATGGCGCAACAATTGGCGCATCACACGGTTAATGGATGTAATGTTCGTTGTGGTGATTTGATGGGTTCAGGAACGATATCAGGACCAACGCCAGATTCGTATGGATCGATGTTGGAATTGGCTTGGAAAGGAACCAAACCGTTGGCAATGAAAGATGGCAGTGAGCGCAAATTTATTCAGGATTTAGACACCGTTATCATGCGTGGTTATGCTGAAAAAGAAGGCGTTCGTATTGGTTTTGGTGAAGTGAGTACATTGGTGTTACCAGCAAAATAAGAAGAAAAAAATTCAATCAATTACATCCTCATTTCAATTGAAGTGGGGATTTTTGATATTGGAGAAATAAGTTCAATTTATGCCAAAGAAAACGATTTTCTATATCAAAAAAATCACTACATTAGCCCAACGATGAACAAGCACATGGATCAACAGAAGCTAATGGAAATTATTTCGGAAGAATTACTACTACCAACTGCATCCTTTTCGATGCACGCTTTGTTTCGCGAGTTGCCCAATTGGTCTTCGTTAAATGCGTTAGTTATTTTATCTCGTATTTTCGAAGAATCGGACGTTTTAATTAGTTCGTCGGAATTGATGCAATGTAAAACGATTGATGACATTTATCAAAAAGTGAAAGAAGCAAATGGCACGAACGAAGTGTAAAGGAGTTTCGATTTCTGGTTTGGTGAACGTTCTTGCCAAAAATCAGATAGATTACTCCACGCAAGACAAAATTTTCGAAACGAATGCGGAACATTTTATTGCGCAAACGGGGATTGCCTGCCGTTTTGAAGAACAAGATGATTCGATAAACGTAGAAGATTATTTTACCCGAGGAATCGACCAATTGTTAGGTAATTTGAACTGGGAAACAGACACAATTGATTATTTAATTTGTGTTACTCAAACTGCTGGACAAGCTTTTCCATCTGTATCAAATCGGATTCATGGAACGAAAAATTTTCCCGTTTCCATGGTTTGTTTTGACATTAACTCGGGTTGTTCAGGGTTGGTTTATGGTCTTCGGACGATTTCCTCGTTACTTGCTTCCTCGTCGAATGAAAAATCACGGGGAATTTTATGTGTTGGAGATTTGTCATCACGTATTATTGATGCAAGCGATGCAACAACCAAACCCATTTTTTCTGATGCGGTTTCTGTTTTTGGCTTAGAATTTTCAGAGAAAAGCGAAGAAGAATGGCATTTTCATTTGCAAACGTTTGGTTCAGGAAAAGAAGCAATCACTTCTAAAATGACCAATCAAGGTGAAAAAATGCAACTCAATGGCTTAGATGTTTTTCATTATTCCTTGAAATTTGTTCCTCAACACATTCAACAGTTGTTGGATGAAAGTGAGGTATTAAAAGAAAATGTGAACGGTTTTATTTTACACCAAGCAAATAAATTGATCAACGATTCGATTCGAAAAAAATTAACCATTGAGCCCGAATGCTTTCCCGAAACCTTATCTAAATTTGGAAATACCGCTTCGGCAAGTATTGGAATGACTTGGCATGATTGGAACAAACATGCTGTCGGAGAGAAAACGGGTTGGTTGGTTTTATGTGGTTTTGGTGTTGGATTTTCCATTGCATCCGTTCTGATTCCAAACTCGTCTTTTCCAATGAAAACAACTTATTTTGAGTGAAATGAAGGCTATCAGCATTGTCATACCCGTTTTTAAATCGCGCGACACACTCGAACTATTGTTTGAGCGTTTGACAACGTTTTCTGTTGAAAACACCGATTTTTTAAAGGAAATAATCTTTGTGGATGATGCAAGTAATGATGGTACTTTGGATCGCTTGTTGGAACTTTCCAAAAAAAGTGATTTATCCATTCAAATTGTTTCTTTGCACCAAAATCGGGGTCAATACACAGCAACAGCTGTTGGTTTGGGGTATGCCTCATCCGAATGGATTGTGACCTTGGACGATGATTTGCAACACGATCCGTTTGATATTTTGGATTTGTTTGAAAAAGCGCAGGAAGGAACTGCCGATTTGGTGTATGGTGTTTTTCCATCCATGAAGCAGGCATTTTGGCGCAATTTGGGGAGTATAATTTTGAGAAAAATACTTGCTAGCGACGGGTTCAATACATCAGAAGCAACAGGTTTTCGCTTACTACACCGAGATCTTGCAAAAAGATACCAAGCGCTCAGCCAACCGATTAGTTTTTTGGATGCAGAGTTGTGTCAACAAGCATTTAGCATTGATTATGTTTCAGTTAAGCACAAAGAACGAGAAAATGGGAAATCAAGCTATTCGAAGCGAAAGTTATTTAAACAAGCGAAAACCTTGCTGTTTCACACTTCGTTTCCTTTAAAATTCATTACCCGAGTTGGATTGTACACCTCCTTGATCTGTTTGGTTTTGGTAGGATATTTCATTTATAACAAGTATGTAAACGATGTCCAGTTGGGTTTTACGGCGTTAATTGTTTCCATTTTTCTTTCTACTGGAATTATTCTGTTTTCATTGGGAATTATTGGAGAATATGTGCGCCAAATTTGGTTGTTTCATTACCGAAATCAATCGGTCAATCACCGAATTATATCATGATTTTATCCGGATTTGGTTGCGAATTGCGTCCCTTAACTTCGGAACTAGCCGAACAATTGCGCATGTGGAGAAATCAACCAGAAAACCTTCAATGGATGGATTATCAACAACAAATCAAGCAAGAAGAACAACGTAGTTGGTTTCGAAACTTGGATTGGAAGAAGAATCAGTATTTTGGAATTTATGCGCAGCAATTGATCGGATTTATTCACCTCAAAAACATCAACGAAATAAATCAAGAAGCCGAAGCAGGAATTTTGATTGGGAACTCAGAAGCAACAGGAACGGGAGTTGCGTTGAAAGCTTCGGTTTTGTTGTTAGATTATGCGTTTGAAGTTCTTCAATTAAAAAAAATAACAGCTAAAACAGCTTTTCAAAACGATGTTGCTCGTTCGTACAATACATTTTTAGGTTTTCAGCTTGAAAAAGAGGAAGATGGCTTCGTTTACACCCAACTTTCGAAAAATAGATATTTGGAAAAAAGAAACTTATTTCTTCCGTTTTTGCGGTAATGCCATTATCGTTGTAAGATTCGCCAACGCCATTCATCCAAGCGCAGTTTGATTTTTCGTCGCCACGATTTCCCTTGTAAATGCAAGTAATTACGTGTAAACAGACTTGGGTTGAGCATCCAATTCAACGCACGTTTCGGTAAAGGCAAAGTTCCATAAGGAAATTTTTCAAGTACAAAATTCGCTTTCAAATATGGTTGGATTTCCTGAAAGTATACCTTTCGGTTGTGGTGATAAAAGGCATTGTTTCGCTCCACCAAAACATCCATCCCCAAATGGAAAGTCAAATGAGCATCAGGAACAAACAAGGGTTTCTCAGCAATCGTCATTAAGTTGTGAATCAAACTGACTTCTAAGAAAGAAATTCCGATGCAAATTTGGTTTAAAATCAACTGTTTGATGTACGATTTTTTGAAAACAAAACAATCAAAACCAGGATGTGATCTTCCCAGTTCGGCATACATTTCGGGAAGTTGGTCAATGGATTGAAAACGAGATTCAATTCGTCTGCGATTGATGATTATCACATCGTGTTTTTCATTTATTTTTTGAAAAACATAATCATAAAACCCCGGCATCAGTGCGATGTCCATGTTGGTGTAAATGACGTATTCCGCCTCCACTTCATGGTCAATTTTTTCAAGGATATCGGCAATCAGCGGGAGTTTTTTCCCTTTTAAACTTGGATTAAGATCCAGAATAGAGCGAGATAGATTGCTCAGTTGAATAAAATCCGGTGGTATGATTTCCTTGTCTTCCTCATATTGGGTAGTAAACAAACCAATTTGATCGTTCCAAGTCGAGAATAACTTCGCTTTTCGCATCGATTCAAAAGTCACGGGTTGCGCATAGAACAAATCCGATTTTTCTGTTACCTTTACGGGATTGATAATATGTGCTACTCGAATCAAGGATGAAGATTTTATTCAATGATGTTTTCAAATCTAATCAATTTAATCATTTCATGGATGATTTGTGGTCTGATTATGCCCATTTTAGATCCAAAAAATACACTTATCTGTCCCTTGAATTATTGAGAAAACGCTTTCAATCGTCTCATTTGCTTTTGACACATTCGGCAACAGGCGCGTTGGAAATGATTGCGAAAGCCATTCAAATTCAACCGGGCGATGAGGTAATTATGCCTTCTTTTACCTTTGTTTCTACTGCCAATGCCTTTGTTTCTCATGGGGCAACACCCGTTTTTGTTGATATTTCGTTGCAAGACTTTAATATCGATTTACATCAAATAGAGCAAAAAATCACGAAAAATACAAAAGCGATCGTCGTCACACATTATGGAGGTCATGCGACGGATTTGACTCGAATTCAATCTATTTGTCAGCAATATGGAATTTTCTTGATCGAAGATGCCGCCATGAGTTATGGGAATTTTTATGAAGGAAAACCTTTGGGGACAATCGGTGATTTTGGTGTAATTAGTTTTGATATTACCAAACAAATTTCAGCTGTTCAAGGCGGTTTACTTTTGGTGAATCATACCGATTTTACAGAGAAAATGGATACGATTTATCACATTGGGACCAATCGAACGCATTTTGAAAACCAATCGACACCTTATTACGAATGGGTTGATGTGGGCTCGAAATACCAGATGAATGAACAAAACGCGGTTGTACTTTACGATCATTTATTACACGAAGACCAATTGCTTGGAAAACGAAAAGAAATTAGTAATTGGTATTTTGAAAAGCTACATTCCTTTGTTGATTCTATTCTTCCTGTTGAATCAGTAAAAGAGAACATTCATTTATTTTACTGGTTGTCAAAATCTGCGAAAGAGCGAGAAGATCTTCGTTTCTTTTTACTCGAAAACAACGTGGAAGCGATGTTTCATTACATTCCGCTGCATAGCTCAAAGATGGGAAAAAGATTTGGAGAGTACCAATTACCGAATACCGAACAAATTTCGAGTCATTTACTGCGTTTGCCTTTGCATGTTCACTTGGATAAAAAACAAGTAGAACAGGTTTGTGATTTAATTTTTAGCTACCAAGAACAACATGGAAGAAAAAGATGAATGGACAATTTACTCGTCTGAACCCGAAAAATTCGGCTATTTTTTTCAGCAAATCTGGAAATACCGCAATTTGATATGGGTTTTTACCCAACGCGATTTGAAAGTGAAATACGCGCAAACGGTCATTGGACTCGGTTGGACAATCATTCAGCCCTTAACCGCCCTGTTGATATACAGTTTTTTCTTTGGGTATTTGTTGCATTGGAAAACAGATGGTATAGATTACCCTATTTACGTATTGAGCGGTTTGTTGGGCTGGAATTTTTTCTCTTATGTGGTGAATGCTGGAACATTTGGTTTGCAGGAATCGGCACATTTGATTAAGAAAATCTATTTTCCCAAAAGTCTGATTCCACTGTCAAAAGCGTTGTTTGCTTTGATCGAATTAGGGGTTAGTTTTGTATTGTTGGTGATTTTGATCCTCGTTTTTGGGCAAGAAATCTCTTGGAAACTGGTATTTTTACCCTTTGTTTTGCTTTTCAATGTCGTTTGTGCCTTGTGCATGGTTTTTTGGGTTTCACTTTTTGCCTATAAAAAACGCGACATCCTTCATCTCGTCCCCTTCTTGATGTATTTCGGAATTTGGTTTTCACCCGTGTTTTTTGGAAGCGATTTATTACCAGAGAACTACGCTTTTTTATTGGATCTCAACCCAATGGCAAATGTAATTGAGTTTTGGCGATGGAGTTTGTTTGATTTTGGATCATTCAAATGGATATGGCTCATCAATTTTGTTTTTGTTCTCCTATTGCTTCTCTTGGGCATTTATTTTTACAACCGAAAAGAAAGCGAAGTTTCTGATTTTGTATAGAGAAATAGATCAAAAAAGCACCATTTTTTATTCTTTTTTTTGTAAATTAGTAGCATGAATCATCCAAAAAAGATAAGTGAGTTTATCCAAAAAAATAAAATCCTATTTTGGCATATTCCACCGTCAAGAATTGAATCCATTTCATTGGATGTATTGGTTGAATATGTTATAAATTATGGGGATTATGACACAGTAAAAGAGCTTCTTGAATTACTTGGTACAGATGTGGTTGCTGAAATTTTTTACAAAAACACTCAGCAAAAAAATCGAATAAATTACAACAAACAAAACCTTCATTTTTTTCAACTTTATTTTGATCGACGTGCATCTAGAGATATTAAGCAACGAGCAAAACGAGCTTCTTCCACTAATCAGTCAATTTAAAAGAATATTTTATTTGGTAGGAGGTACAGCAATAGCATTGCAAATTGGTCATCGTATGTCGATAGACTTTGACTTGTTTTGTGAAAAAGCTTTCTCTCCAACAGATATAATTCGAAAATTAGACCAAAAGTCGGAATATCCTTACAAGCTTATTTACCGAGATAGCCAACAACTTCTTTTGTTTTTACACCAAGTAAAGCTGACTTTTTTCCACTATAATTTTCCGATTGAAACTATTAGTTCAGGTTTGCATGGAATAAAAATGCCTAGTTTATTGACTTTAGCAGCAATGAAAGCATTTGAGTTAGGAGGTAGAAATAAATGGAAAGATTATGTGGACCTCTATTTTTTATTAAAAAATCATTTCAGTTTTGATGAAATTGCTACTCATGCAGAAGCTATCTTTAGCTCGAACATCTTTAGCCGTAAGCTTTTCAAAGGACAACTTACCTTTTTTGATGACATTGATTATACAGAAGAGGTCGATTACATACCCGGTTTTGAAGTCTCCGAAGAAGAAGTCAAAGCATTTTTAGTGGAAATCGCCACCCGTCCGTTTTAATCAAGGGATCTATTTGTTCAATTGTTCGTATTTAAAACAACTTGTTTTGAATAGTAATTACCTGTAGATGAGTAATTTTTAACAAATTGACATCAATAGCGAGTCGAGAGCTAAAATTTTAACTTTTCTTACTTTTTTCCAAAAAAAATCGTATTTTTACGTTACAATATCGTACTACTACAAAATCAGTTGTAATTTCAATTTTTTCCAGTAATAGTGCGTTTTTTCCATGGTTTAGTCGCGCTTTTTTGTGTGACTGAAGATGGCGAAGCCGTAAAAAAAACAGAAGTGAAAGAAGACGTTGTCATTCGAGTCGAAAATTTATCCAAAGTATATCCACTTCGGCATCCCGTTGAGGATGAATTTGGGAACAGCACTCAGGAGCATTGGGCGTTGAAAGATGTTTCATTTGAAATAAAGCGAGGCGAATCAGTCGGGATCATCGGACCGAATGGTAGTGGTAAAAGTACCCTTCTGAAAATTTTAGCGGGAGTAACGAAACCAACGTCGGGTTCCGTTCAAATAAAGGGCCGAGTAGCCAGTATTTTGGATATTGGTGCGGGCTTTCATCCCGAATTATGTGGCCGAGAAAATGTTTTTTTAAACGGACAAATTCATGGTTTCGCCAAAAAAGAAATCGAAGCAAAGTTGGATGAAATCATCAAATTTTCAGGTATCGAAAAATTCATTGACGAACCCGTAAAAAATTATTCTAATGGAATGTATTTGCGTTTGGCATTTTCGATCATGGCCCATTTGGATTTTGACGTGTATTTATTGGATGAAGTGTTGAGTGTGGGGGATGCAGAGTTTAGGGAGAGGATTAAAGTACGAAGCCAAATGTTGCTTGGAAAGAAGACACAGTTAGTCGTTACGCACGATCTTCTACAGATCCATCGTTTATTTGATCGAATAATTACCTTTAACGAGAAAAAAATCGTAGAGGAAAGTCTGGATTCTTATAATCCAATTGACGTTCTTGTAAAAGAGTATATAGCGACACATGGGATCAGTCAGGATAAAAAACAATTTGATTTTCAGATAGAAACAAATGAGTTTCACTTGTCTGTTCATTGTCAGCAAAAACAGAAAAATATAATTAGTTAAACAATAAGTAATTTTAAAAAAGTCATTAGATTATGATTATTACATTAATTGGAGCTTCCGGATTGGCAAAAGATTTAATCGATATTTTCCGATATGAAAATTACATTCGGGGCGTTGCCCTCTTTGATAACGTTTCAGATATTCAGGAAGCCAAATTATATGACCATTACGAAATCATCACTTCTATAGAGGGCTTGCAAAAACGGTTTAAGGAAGTCTCTCCGTTTTATGTTACTGCGATTGGCTCACCGCGAAAAAGAAAAGAGATAAATCGACAATTGGAATCGATTGGAGGATATAATTTCTCTTACATTTGTTCACAGTCGCTTATTAGTCAATATTCTTCGATTTCTGAAAAAGGAGTGATTATTCAGTTGAACTGTCAGGTTTCTAGTGATGTAGTAATTGAAGAGGGGGTGTTTATAAACGTGAGATGTATGATTGGTCACGATGTGAAAATTGGGAAATATACGACGCTTTCACCAGATGTAAAACTATTGGGAAATGCTGTAATAGGAGAAAATTGTGTGCTGGCTACCGGAGTTACTGTAATGCCTAATGTGAAAATAGGAAATAATGTAAAAATTGGGATGAATAAGCTGGTAACGGAAGATGTGTCGGACGGAACCCTACTTATTTAGCTTCAAATAAGCGAAGTTCTAATGCTACCCTAGTCTGATCTTTCTCCCTGTTCAGTGCTGCACCGTGTATCAGATAGGGAGAAAATAAGAGTACTTGTCCGTATTTTACAGTTGACCGGATGAGTTTATTAGAATTTCCCCACTGTTTTACGATTCGGACGCGGTACGTATTTCCTTCAAAAATTCCACCGTTAAATGTTCTGATTACTTGATTTTCATTAATCAGGTGGCTCCCAGGAGCGATTGGTAAAGCAGTATTTTCTGTTACACCTGCAACCGGAATCCAACAATTAATCATTTTTGGTTTTATCCTGTGATCATCATAAAACTCATAAATATCCTTGTGAGGCGGATTAAAATCAGTTGAGTCAGGTCGGTTTATGCGAATAATAATATGCAATTTGTAGTCGGTGTCAGGAACAACATCTGTCAATTTACAACTCATCAATCGTTCGATCCTTTTTTTTAATTCATTGAGATCAATGGTGACATTCTCTTCGAATAAATTTCTGGTTTTGGAAACAATCTTAAAATGAGTTTCATTGTTCTTCACAAAATGGTGATATGATTCTAGTGAGAAAGAAGTGATTTTTTTATTTAATTCCTGTTCTGTAAGCTGTTGAATGTTATATGTGATCTCTTGCTTTAATTTATCGAATTCGTTTTTGGTTAAAAAAGTTATTTCCGTATAACCTGAATGGTACCAGTCTTGTTGATAAGTAATGTCTGAATAAGGTTGTGAAAGTATCTCGTTTTTACCGATTCCAAAAACGGCATCATTGACCGAAAATTCATATTTTTTATCATCAATCTGAAATTCAATAGTTTTATTTGTTCTAATCATGAATTTAAAGCAATAGTTTAAGATAAAAATACAAATAAATAGTTTTATTTGATATATTTCTGGTCTTGAACTTAAGATAATATGAATGAAATTATTTCGATATGTATCCTAGCCTATAACCACGAGCAATTTATCGAAAAAGTTTTAGATGGTATTTTCATGCAAGAACTATCTTACTCTTTTAAGGTATTTATCAATGACGATTGTTCCACCGATCAAACTGTACAGATTATTGAAAAATATCAAGCAATTTATCCAAATAAAATAACACTATTCAAGAATGATCAAAATAGAGGTCAGCTACATGCACTTGAAAATTTCATACCTAATTTAACAGGAAGATATGTTACGATAAGTGATGGAGATGATTATTGGATTGAGAAATCAAAATTACAAAAACAAATCGATTTTTTAGAATCACATCCAGACTACATTGCTTGTTGCCACGATGCGCTTATTGAGTCATTTGATATTGATGGAGAAAATGCAATTGCCAAATTACAATCAAAATCCAATTTTAAATATATTTCACAGTTTACAAAGTATTCTTCCAATGAAATTCAACCCTATGAATTATTAATCGGGCAAACCTACATCCAGAATTGCACCTTAGTTTGGAGGAATTTTGAGCTTTCCACAGAAATAAAAAATATAAAAAATATTAACTTTAATTTGGATTGGTATTTTAATGTTATCTTGGCTTCTAAAGGAAAAATTTATTTTCAAAATGTTGCATGGTCTGTTTATTCAGATCATCCAAATAGTGAAACAAAAAACACATTGTTCCACAGTTACCTTTCAGATAAAATAAAATTATTGAAACATCTTTTCAAGAATGAATTTTACAATAAGCCATATTATAGATATATGTTGTATGAGTTGATCTCTAAAGAATATTACGGACTGATACTATTGAAGTCACAGAAAAAAAAATCAACAAAGTTTATATTAAAATGTGCTTTAAATTACTCAAGGTATAGTTTTTTTAAAACTACTTCTTTTTTATGGTATGTCTGGAAGTATAGAAAACAATTTGATTGAATTTATTCGAAAAAAAAAATAATTAGAATGAAAAAAGTCATCATCCTTGGTGCCGGTGGATTTATCGGTTCACATTTAGTAAGACGTTTAAAATCAGGGGGGAATTATGTGATCGCAGTGGATTTGAAGTATCCTGAATTTGAAGTGTCTGATGCTGATGAATTTGTAATCGGTGATTTACGAGCCATTGAATTTGTGAAACAAGTAATCGGGGATAATATCGATGAAATATACCAACTTGCAGCCGATATGGGAGGAGCAGGCTATGTTTTTACTGGGGAACATGACGCAACAATCCTACACAATTCAGCACTAATAAATTTGCATGTGGCTAAAATTGCATCTGAACGAAAAGTAAAGAAATTATTTTACGCATCTTCTGCGTGTATTTACCCCGAGTTTAATCAAATGGATCCAACTAATCCACTTTGTTCTGAAGATTCAGCCTACCCTGCACAACCAGATAGTGAATATGGATGGGAAAAATTATTTAGTGAGCGCTTGTATCTATCATTTCGCAAAAACGAAGGATTGAATGTTAAAATTGCACGTTTTCATAACGTCTATGGGCCAAATGGTGCTTGGAATAATGGAAAAGAAAAAGCGCCAGCTGCTTTATGTCGGAAAGTGATTGAAGCAATAGATGGAACGGATATCGAAATTTGGGGAGATGGTTTGCAAACGCGTTCGTTCTTATACATCGATGATTGCTTGGACGCCATTGAGAAATTTATGGAAACTGAAGATTTTTTTGGACCTGTAAATATTGGATCTGAAGAAATGATTTCCATTCAAGATTTTGCAAAAATGATTATCAAGCTTAGTGGAAAGAAACTAGCGATTTCGTATGTTGATGGGCCAACTGGTGTTCGAGGAAGATGTTCAGATAATCGGATTGTACGTCAAAAATTAGGCTGGCAACCGACTTGGTCTCTACTGGAAGGTATTTCAGTTACATACAATTGGATAGCAAAACAAGCAAAAAACTAACCTTTCTTGATAAATTCAAAATTCACAAATTCTGTACAATTATACCCCCATTTGTATTCAAAAGTTAATTCATAGTTGTCACCAACTAAAGCTTTGATTTTTTCTGTGTCATAATATTCTGTCCACGGACAACCACCATCTGTGTAGTCTCCAAATTTCTCAAAAGATGGACTTCCTGCTAGAACCCATCTTTCTTTCGGGTACATTAAAAAAACAACCGCGGAACCTGTTTTCAGAAATTTATCAATATTTTGAAATTGCATTTTTGCTTCCTCAAAAGGGATGTGGTGCAAAACTCCATGTGCGTAAAAGGCATCAAATGACCTACTAAAGGTATGTTTAAATGGATCTTCAAGTAGTTCAAAATAAATAGAAATTTGAGTTTGGTATAATTGATGAATTCGGTTTAAAAAACCAAGTTGATTATTGTTTAATTCTGCATGCGTATAACTCTTACATGTGGTAGAATAGACCAAACTATCATATCCCAGACCACTGCCAATTTCTAAAACATCTTTCCCCTCAAAGAGTGATTTATATCTATTGTGTTCCCATCCACGTTCCCGTTTCCATTTCCGAGCGAAATAATTGTAAAAGATTTTCAGTAGAAAATCTGGAAATTTAGTTAAAAATAAAATATTCAATCTTAATTTTCCAGCGGGAAGTTTATTCCAACGAGAACCATTTTTTTTGATTATATTTGTTTCTTTCATATCAAATTTACTACTCAATGCATGAATATTATTTGTCTTTTGTGGTTACAACTCGAAATGATAATCATGGGGGAGATTTGCTTAAACGTACACAAACTTTTTTAAATGGTTTGATTTTTCAGACCAACAAATTTAAATTAAAATCTGAACTTATTATCGTTGAATGGAATCCACCATCAGATAAACCGTTTTTGAAAGAGAGTTTGATTATCAAAAACAACATCTTTTTGAGTATACGTTTTATTATAGTTCCAAGTTCAATTCAACAAACATTTCGCTATAAAGATACAATTCCTCTATATCAAATGATTGCAAAGAATGTTGGTATTCGTAGGGCGAAAGGTGAGTTTGTATTGTGTACTAATATTGATTTGTTGTTTTCAAGCGAATTGATTGAACGACTTGTAAGAAAAGAATTAAAAAAGAATGAATTTTATCGAGCTAATCGCTGTGATATACCAAAAGATGTGATGGAACTTGCCACGTTTGATGAACAATTATCATTTGCGAAACAAAACATCATTGTAAGACACGGAAAAAATCCGCGACACATTCACATTACCACTAATCTTCCAAATTGGATGTATTTTTTTGATAGTATCGCTATAACGATTGATTTTTTTGCAAAATCAGTCAAGAAGATTATTTGGAACAAAGAGCAACAAAACTTACATCAGCTAGATTTCATGGCGTGTGGTGATTTTACAATGATGAGTAAAGAAGATTGGATCAAAATCGATGGTTATGTAGAGATTGACTTATATAGTTTGCACGTGGATAGTATGGCACTTATCTCAGCTAAAGCGCTGGGTTTAAAACAAGTTGTTTTTGAAAAATCAGAATGTACTTTTCATATTCAACACAAGGAAGGATGGACAGGTTTTGAAGATCCTTTAGAAATGATTCAATTTTTAATTAAAAGACCAAGTATTGATTGGTATTCAGTCGGAAACACCGGTTACCATTTACTAAATGTTAAAAAAAATTGGGGAATTAATAAATCAAACTGGGGGTATAGTGATGTACAGTTTGAGGAATTTAATGTGTAGTACATGAACAAAATCGCCATCATCGGTATCGGAAGACTTGGACTTTGTTTTGCTCTCAACGCAGAACGAGCAGGTTATAAAGTGTATGGAATTGACGCGAATGAAGCATACATAAGCTCATTGAAATCAAAATCGTTTGTTTCACAAGAACCTTTTGTGGATGAATATTTTAAAAGTGCGGTTCATTTTTTCCCAACTTCATCCTTGGAAGTTATTTTTAATGAATACATTTCATTTATTTACATCATGGTTCCAACGCCATCTTTGCCTGACGGGTCGTTTTCGCATCAGTACATCGATGAGGTTGTTTCAAAATTACTCGAATTTGATGTGCCAAGTGATAAAAAACACCTTGTCATTGGAGCAACCACAATGCCAGGGTATTGTGAAGAATTAGCTTTCAAATTAAAAGATCATAATTATTCAGTAACTTATAATCCTGAGTTTATCGCACAAGGTTCTATCATTCACGATCAACAGTATCCTGATCAATTATTAATTGGGGAAGGTGATCCCGATGCAACACAGATCTTACTGGGTATTTATGCTAAAATGTGTAAGTCAGATCCAGAGATACATGTGATGGATAGAACAAGTGCTGAAATTACTAAGTTAGCTACAAATTGTTTTTTAACGATGAAGATTTCTTTCGCAAATGCAATTGGTGATTTCGCAACCAAAATGAAAGCATCGCCTGAAAATATTCTCAAAGCAATTGGCTCAGATTCTCGAATAGGTAAAAAATATTTAAATTACGGCTATGGTTTTGGGGGGCCTTGTTTTCCAAGAGATAATCAAGCGTTGCAACAAGCGGCTAAAATGGCCGATTACAATCTTTTATTATCTGAATCAACAGTACAAGTGAATCAAATACATCTTGATTTTCAGTTAAATGAGTTATTAGCTAAAAATTTGGATTTTTATACTTTTGATAGTGTTACTTATAAGCCTAAAACAGATATACTTGAAGAATCACAGCAGCTTGCATTAGCACTAAAGTTAGTTCAAGTAGGTAAAAAAGTGGTATTAAAAAATAGTTTTCATGTAAAAGAAAAATTAGAAAAGTTATATCCAAACTATTTTGTCTTTGAATAATTTCGATTTACGCGATCATTTTAGAACTGATGAAAAAATCAAAAAACTCCCACTCTGCTAAAAAGCAAATAGAAACAAAAACAGTTGTTCAAGAGGAGAAAAGTATGTTTTCAAGCCGGAAACACCTGCTGTTTTTAGGATTTATCACATTCATACTCTTTGCCAATACTATTTCGAATGGCTACAACATGGATGATAATTTGGTGACTCAAAATCATCCACTTACTTCCCGAGGTCTGGAAGCAATTGGAGAAATTTTTACGTCTCCTTACTACAGTGATGCGATGGGCTATGCGTATGGTTATCGACCAATCGTGCATGTTTCGTATGCGATTGAACATGCTTTTTTTGGTGAAAAGCCTGGAGTTAGTCACTTTTTCAATGTGATTTTGTATGTTTTGAGTGTGATCCTTTTTTTTAAGTTACTGCTGAAATGGGTCGGTGAAAAAAATGTCTTGTTGGCAACAATCATTGCCTTGTTTTTTGCTATTCACCCCATCCATTCCGAGGTGGTGGCCAGTTTGAAAAATCGAGATGAAATTTTGGCGTTTTTGTTTGTGATTTTGGCTGGATTATCGTTGGAGAAATACTTCACAAAGCAACATTGGATGCACTTGGTTTGGGTATTTCTCTATTTTTCGTTAGCGATGCTTTCCAAAAAAAGTGTGTATCCGATGGTTTTGATTTTACCCGCTTTTGCCGTTTTTTTACGTGATTTAACTTGGAAAAAAG
>CAYRMV010000023.1:0-31312 GCA_964425255.1 uncultured Flavobacteriales bacterium | reverse complement strand
TAGACTTCAATGATGCGCTGCACTTGAAAAGACTTCGGATCACGGAAATACAAGCGTTCCGTTCCATCAGACATAATCAACGATTTACCATCATTACATAAACCCCAACCTTCTCCTGTATAGGCAAGATCCTTTTCTAATTGCATGGTCTTTTTATTGTACACAAAACATTTTTGTTCTTTCCATGTAATTTGATATACATTATCTCCTAAAACAGTGATTCCTTCACCAAAATAATTTCCGTCCAAACCAATCGATTTTCCATCCAGAGGATTGCCAGTTGTCAAAGAAACTTGCATCACTTTACTTTCATTGTATTGGCCTGTACTTTCATATAAAACACCATCCGAAAATTCAAAACCTTGTGTAAAATGAAGGGAATTATGTGGAAATAAACTCACCACTTTTGCTTTTCGTTCGATAGGATCAACATCTGACAGCACACGCACCAAACGAACATCCGTAAACACTTGACCCGATTTCACTTTGGATTGCAACACAAGCTGGCGCGCGCCTAAACCAAAATAATCTCCTTCGAAGTTGTATTTTATCGTTCCACTTGGATTTGTCCAACGTTTGAAAATACTATCTTGATAAACCAAGATTAACTCTACCACATCATCCGATTTGACTTCGATTTCGATTGGGGCAATTTCATTTAATCGAATCGCTAAATTATCGGGAAATGTAAATTCTGCAGGCGTTGCTCGCATATCATCTCCTCCTCCTTTTCCTTTGAAAAGTGGTCCCAAGATAAATGCCAAAATAACAAGACCCAGAACGACCAATATCGCAATTCGTTTTCCTTTTCCCATGATATTAATGTTGTAAAATTTTACTAATTTTTAGTGCGTCAATCGATTGATGTGAAGCATTGTAAATACATTTTCCTTGATGAAACACCAAAACTTGCGGACTTTGATGTTCTACATCAGCTACTTCAGCTATATGATTAGAGACCGACCGAAAAGCGATTAAATCCAAAAAATGAGCATCAGCAGGCAAAGTATCCCAATTCCAGGATTTTTCAAAATCTTTGAGAACCCAAGATGAAATACTACATCGTGTACTGTGCTTAAACACCAATTGCGGTTTCGTAAAAGAAGCATCTATGACCGCTTCGATGTCGTTCAACTGATCCATTTTTTTCCACGGATAAGCGTTGGAAGTATTAGATGAAAAAAATCCCATAGTTACAACGATGAAGTAAATTGACGAAGAAAACGAACATCGTTCTCCGAATACAAACGCAAATCATTGACTTTGTATTTCAATTGCGTAATGCGTTCAACTCCCATTCCGAAAGCAAAACCCGTATATTCATTTGAATCAATTCCACATGCTTCTAAGACATTTGGATCAACCATTCCACAACCTAAAATTTCAAGCCAACCCGTATGTTTGCAGACATTACATCCTTGCGCATTGCAAATCGTACATGAAACATCTACCTCTGCACTTGGTTCTGTAAAAGGAAAATACGATGGTCTCAATCGAATTTGTGCTTTTTCTCCAAACATTTCCTTGGCAAAATAAAGTAAGGTTTGTTTCAAATCAGCAAAAGAAACATTTTTATCGATGTACAATCCTTCTACTTGATGGAAAAAACAATGAGCTCGAGCAGAAATGGCTTCATTTCGGTATACTCTTCCTGGTGAAATTGTTCGGATGGGTGGTTTTTGGTTTTCCATCACACGCACTTGTACCGAAGAAGTATGTGTTCGAAGTGCCATCTCTGTTTCCCCTTTTTCGATGAAGAATGTATCTTGCATATCGCGTGCAGGATGCTCAGGGGGAAAATTTAAGGCAGAAAAGTTGTGCCAATCATCCTCAATTTCTGGACCTTCAGAAACAATGTAACCGATGCGATTAAAAATGGAAATAATTTCTGCACGAACCAACGAAATAGGATGATGAGAACCAATGGAAGCATCTTCACCTGGACGAGAAAAATCCAATTGATCTGCACTTTGATTCACTTCTTCCAACTTATCTTTTGCTTCAGCAAACTTAGATTCAGCCAATTGACGAAGTGCATTCATTCGTTGACCCACTTCTTTTTTGTCCTCATTCGGAACAGATTTTAACTCAGAAAATAGATTTTTGACAATTCCTTTTGAACCAATAAAATGAATTCGAAACGCTTCTAATTCAGTCATATTTTGAATTGGATACGCATGTATTTCAGCTTCAATTTGTGTAATTTTTTCTTTCATCTGTTTGTATTATCAACCTTTTAAAGGAATTATTCGTCTATTATGTGTTCTACACAACTAAAAAACGTGAAACTTTTTAAACAAATTCTCGTTACATGTTATAGTTTGTGCAATTAGAGCACGAATTTAGTAATTTACAAACATTTTGGAAAATAAGTGAAAGATTTCGCTTAACTTTGGAAAGAATTGATGGATACTACAATGAAAAAATGGTTCAAATATGCTTCGGCTGCTACACTTCTTGTGTTTGCATTAACAATAGTTGGTTCTTGTAACAAGAAAGACCCATCTATCATCAAAATTTTTGTTCGCTCTGAAAGTAATGCATTGGTGTCCAACGCCCGTGTTGTTATCATAGGCGATGTAAATTCTGATCCACCAACAAACCCTTACGTGGACACTTTATTGACAAACACAGCTGGATTTGCTGAATTTGATATGGCTGACTATTTCGGAGAAAAGCCAAAGAAAGGGACAATTGGTTATTTTGACGTGATCGTTAAAAAAGATGTTGCTTCAGGTACAGGTCGTATCCGTTGTAGAGCATACATCACCAATGTTGAAACAATTACAATTATAGAATAATAACGTATGAAAAAATATTTTGCTCTTTTCGGAATCGCTTTTCTAGGTTTAGCTGTTAGCTACTCGTGTAGAAAGAAAAAAGATACAATTGCTAAGGTAACTGTTCTTGACAAAGCAAACAATACCCCTGTTTCAGACTGTCGAGTGGTTTTATACGGATCATCAACAGAAAACAAGCAATCAAGTGTTGTATTATTCGATACTGCTTATACCAATGCTGCAGGTGAAGCGATTTTCAACTTTAACGAAGTTTACCAATTAGGCCAAGCAGGTGTTGCAGTATTGAACATCAAAGCAGAAAAAAACGGATTATCAGGTACAGGAATCATCAAAATTGAAGAAGAAACTACTTCGGAAGAAACTGTATTTATTTAAGATAAAAAGACACTTTACTTAAACCGATGTTTTTTGAGACATCGGTTTTTTTATTCCTGCTCTTCGAATGAAAACGGATAGTTACCAAACAGATTTGCCAAGCGATTAATCCGATAAACACTCCTGTTATAGACATTTGAAATGGCAATCACACAAACGGTATCACTTCGAAGAGAAGCATAACAACTTGTACTTCCATGCCACCAACCGGTATGAAAAAAATAGGGGTCTTTCCCTTCTTCTTCTTTCATCCGAATTCCTAATCCATAATTCGCTTTTCCCTTCTTCTCGTAACTATAACCCCGAAACATTTGCTCGCGAAGCGAATCGGAAAGAAAATCCTTGGAGTATGTCGCTAAATCCATCCGCATCAAATCCCGTGGAGTTGTGTACAAATTTTTGTCGCCATAAACGGCATCCAAATAATCAAATGCCACTTGTTTACGGGAACTTAAATACGATGGAGCAACTTCTTTCATTTGCTTTTCAGTGGATAAAATGAAACTATTTTTCATCCCCAAAGGGTCAAAAACCAAGCTTTTCATTGCATCTGGAAAAAGTAAATAACTTGTTCTTTCTACTATGATAGCAAGCAAAGCATAGTTTGTATTGCAGTAAGCAAAACGTTTTCCGGGAGGGAAATTGAGCGGAAATTGGTGTTTTTGTAGCAAACGCAAAATATCTTCGTTGTGTAGTGTTTTACCCAAATCCCACTTTTCAAAAGTAAAATAACCGTAATAGGGAATTCCACTTCGGTGATTGAGCAACATCCTCACCGTAACGCCTTCATAAGGAATTTCAGGCAAATACGTTCGAATATCCTCGTCTAGTTTTATTTTTTGTTGATCCACCAAACGCAGAACAGCCAAGGCAGTTGCCACTTTACTCACTGAAGCCACATGCAAAGGAGTGTTGACCAACATCTTTTCTGGTGGATTTAAATGTGAAAAGCCCAGATAACGTTCGTAAAGAATATGTCCATTTTTGGCAACGAGAAATGTCCCATTAAACCTTCCTTGTTCCATATTTTTTCGGAAAAAAGCATGGATTTTAGTTCGCTTCTCTAAAACATATTGCGTGGATGGTTTATTCAATTTAGGAAGCATAGAAACTTCCTTTTTCGAGTTAGTTGAGGGTTCAATAACATCTTTTTTATCCGTGCTACAAGCAAGCAACAAAAACAAGAAAAAACACAAAAAAACTAGAAAAACCCCCTTCATGAAGGTCAAAAATACACTTTTTACTCTATTTTACATCCATTTTTGAAGGAAGTCATCTGCAATTCGGACGTGTTTTTCTCGTTTTTCAATGGGCTGCTTGTCGTATTGTTTGATTAGCATGCCTAATCGTGGATTTTGGAGAAAAAAATCACGGTGTTTATCCATAAAATTCCAAAATAATGCATCCCAAATTTCACTCCATGAACCCTTGGAATAGTCACTCATTTTAAATAAATAATTGCTTCCGCTGATGTATGGTTTTGTTGCAAATATTCCACCATCAGCAAATTGACTCATTCCATACACATTTGGAACCATGACCCAGTCATACGAATCAATGAAAAAAACCATAAACCATTTATAAACCTCATCGGGATCAAACTCACACAGCAACATAAAATTACCCAAAACCATCAATCGTTCAATGTGATGACAATACGCTGTTTTGTTTAATTTTCGAATGGTTGCGTCAACAGGAGTAATTCCAGTTGTTCCATCCCAAAAAGAAGCTGGAATTTTTCGTTTAAATTGCCAGAAATTACGCGTGCGTTGATCTACCCCTTTGAGTTGGTACATCGCGCGGATGAATTCCCGCCAACCCATAATTTGTCGAACGAATCCTTCCAACGAGTTGAGCGGGATAGATTCTTTTTCCGCAAAATCCAACGTTCTTTTGAGAATATATTCGGGCGTAAGAAGACCCACATTCAACATAGGAGTGAGAACGCTGTGATGCAAAACAGATTCTCGCTCCACGATTGCATCTTCATAGATCCCAAACTCCCACAGCCGATTTTCCAGAAAACGATCTAGCCATGCTTTGCTTTGACCAAAATCGGTTGGAAACAAACATGTTCGATTCAGCTCACCAACATGATCAGAAAAATGAGTTTCAACATACTGAAATGCCTCTTCATAAAACGAATCAAAAATTTCAAATTGGGTATGAGGAGGTGTTTTTTTGGCAGGGTATTTTTTTCTGTTTTCAGCATCAAACGACCATTTCCCTCCCAAAGGTTTGTGGAAATCATCCACTAAAACTCCTCTTTTCTTGCGTTGATCGATGTAAAAGTCTGTTTGAAAAAACCGCTTTTTATCTTTGAAATATGTGACAATTTCGCTTGATTTATTTAAAAATTGCGGAGAATCATAAGTAAAAAGAGAACAATTTATCGAGTCACACGCTTTTTTTAATCGTTGTTCTAACCATTGATCCACCAAATCAAAAACGTGAATCTCATCAAACTCTTGTTGTTTTTTTAAAAAAGGTAAAAGGAGCCGAATATCGCCATATTCCGAAATGGACTCTATGTAAATCAAATTTCTTCCTGACTCTTGGATGTGTTGAGCAAACTTTTTCATACTCGCCCGGTGAAATGCTATTTTCTGTTGGTGAAAACGATATTGTTTGAAAAACAAATACTCTTCAACCAAAACGATCGTAGCATCAGTAGGCATAGAAGATAAATCTTCAAATAACTGATGAGGGAAAAACAAAATAATTTTACTCATGATTTTTGCTTTGAATGCGAATAGGATTTTCCTTTTCAGATTTTCGTTTGGTGTGAACCGATAAAATCCGCTTGTTTTCCTCTTTTACAGCCAGTTCCTTTCGATGTCCCCAAATTTGATCACGGGCAAATTTTCCTGAAGTTATCAATTCAACTAGTGGAAATGGATAATCTTTGCCCAAAACAAATTGATTCATATCTTGTTCCAACAAAGTCATCTTCCAAGGTTCGTGAATAAAAGTATTAGGAATCGAAGTCAACTCAGGAACCCATTTCCGAATAAAAACACCCTCTGGATCTTGGTCATAAGACTGCTTAACGGGATTGTAAATGCGCACTAAATTGATGCCTGTTGTACCAGCTTGCATTTGAAATTGAGGAAAATGAATTCCTGGTTCATAATCCAAAAATTGTTGTGCTAGAAAGTAAACGCCTGTTCGCCAATCTTGAAACAAATGGTGACACAAAAAAGATACAACCATTGCCCTCATTCGAAAATTGATCCAACCCGTTTCCACGACACAACGCATGCAAGCATCCACCAGAGGATAGCCTGTTTTACCTTGTTTCCAACGTTCAATAAAATCAAGATTCAGCGGGTGTTCCAACTGTTCAAATCCTTGGTTGATACAATGCGTTTCGTAAGAACATTCCACTTCAAACTTTTGGATAAAGTGATCACGCCAAATTAAACGTGTCTGAAAATTAGAAAAAGCACGTTTCCCCTTTTCGAAATTAGGATGACTTTTGGAAAATTGATACGCTTGACGAACTGTTATGTTGCCCCAAGCCAAGTAAGGAGAAATCCGCCCACATGAAAGTCGACTTTCTGTAGGTTTAGAAATGTGTTTGCTGTAGTTAAACCCCCGATTTTGCATAAAACTTTTTAAGTATTTCCAAGCCATTCGTTCACCAGCAGGCTGAAAAATGGACGGATAAACTTGAAGTTTTTTCAAAAAATGTTGAGGCAAAGTAAAAGGATGTTCCCAAATTGGAGTTTCACGATAGGTAAAAGCATTTTCTAGTGGAGGTGAAAAGATTGCTTGTGCCCATTTCTTTTCCCAGTCTGATCTGTTTTTAATTCCCCGAATTACGCCATCTCGTTGAAATTCTAACCAAGAAATCCTTTTAGATTGGAAAAAAATTTTTACTTGTTTGTCTCGTTCGAATGTCCATGGAACACCACTTTCTTGGTAACTCAAAACCTGATTGATCTCAAAAGATTCGGCTAATGATTGGAAGACAGGCAAAGCTTCACCATAACAAATGGTTATTTTCTTTTGAAAAACAGCCAATTGTTGTTGCATATCAAGCAGTGAATGATAGATAAACTGCAAATGACGCGAAGAGGTATCCGGATAAGAGCACATGGTAGGCTCAAAAAGAAACAAAATCAAATAAGGTAAACTAGTTTGTTCTGCTTGATGAAACGGAGCATGATCTTGCAGGCGAAGATCGCGTTTTAACCAAACTAAATTTACTTTTTGTTTCATCTTTATAGAACACTTTGTACGTAAATTTGTTTATCGTTTTTACACATACTTAACAAGTTTTGTACTTTTGCAAACAAATTTTTCAGTAACATGCTCGGATTGAAACTCCCCACAGATCCACGTTGGGTGAACATAGTAGAAAGTAATATTGGTGAAATTCTAACCGATCACGCTTGGTGCGAACAAAAAGCAGCGTCGAATGCCATTACAATCATGACTATTTACTCCGAGTATCCTGACTTAGTAAGTGAAATGTCAACTGTTGCCCGTGAAGAATTAGAGCATTTTCAACAAGTGCATGATATCATACAAAAAAGAGGTTTGCAACTCGGCCGAGAACGCAAAGACGACTATGTTGGCGAGTTGGTTTCCTACATGAAAAAAGGAGGAAATCGTACACAACAATTGGTTGAACGTTTACTATTTGCTGCCATGATTGAAGCAAGAAGCTGTGAACGTTTCCGTGTATTATCAGAAAATATTGAAGACAAAGAATTGGCTACATTTTACCGAGATTTGATGGTCAGTGAAGCAGGGCATTACACACTTTTTTTGAAATTTGCCCGAAAATATGGAGCAGGAATTGATGTCGATGCGCGTTGGAAAGAATGGCTAGAAGCGGAAGCGGAAATCATTTCGCGTTACGGAAAAAAGGAAACGGTACACGGATAAATCAACAAAAAAAGTATCTTTAGAAGTTCAAAAACAAGACTATGAGCTTTCAAAAAATCTTTTTTTTATCCTTCATATCTTTTCTTTTTAGTTCGATTTCTTGGTCGCAACAAGCGTTTGCCGATAGCTTGGAACGAGTACTTAAAAAACAAACCGGAACTGAGCGAATTTTCACCTTGAATGAATTAACCTATTTTTACTTTCAAAACGATGTTCCAAAATCCATTCAGTTTGGAAAAGAAGCATTGAATCTTGCCAGAAAACAATCAGATAAACGAATACTAGCCAATACGTTAAACGACTACAGCATGCCTTATCTTACAGATGGCAATTTCAAAAAAGCATTAGAATTAAACTTAGAAGCATTAGCAATTCGAAAAGAATTGAATGATTCAGCAGGTATGATGAGCAGTTATGCCAAACTGGGGAATTGCTATTCTGAACTTGGAAGATTTAAAGAAGCAACAACAAATTACAAAATCGCCCTTGGATTGACAAAAAAACTCAAGCAACCTCTCATGGAAATGAAATTGCTCAATAACTTAGGTAATCTACTAGAAATCTCAGGTTATTGGAAAGAAGCATATCAAATGCAACGAGATGCTGTTCGTTTGGCTGATCAACTTGTAGACCCAACTTCGCAAGTTACAGCGCGAGCAAACATGGCATCAACCGCTCGAAAATTAAAACGATATCAAGAAAGTGAACGACTTTATCGAGAAGCGATACCATTCACAAAATTAGCGGATAAGGAGGAATATCTAGCCGAAATTTACCAAGGAATGGGGGTTGTTAGTCGCGTTCAAGGAAAATACCGAGAGGGAATCAACTATTATAAAAATGCGTTTGAAGTTTACAAAACAATTGGAAGCAAAATTGGCTTAGGTGCTGTCTCGTCCAATTTAGGCTATGCTTACATCGATTTGAAAAACTACGACAGTGCCGATTTTTACTTTCAAATCAGTTTGAAAAATGCTTTGTACACCAAATCGTATACGCAGATCAAAACAGCTTATGAAGGTTTAGCCGATTTAGAAGGGATGCGTAAAAATTACAAAAAAGCGTTTGAGTACATGCAATTTTCGAATGAATATGCGGACAGTGTCCAACTTCACCAAGGAAATTCTGCATTATCAGAAATGTTTGCCAAATATGAAACTGCACGTAAAGACGAAGAACTAGCCAAATCCAAATTAGCCAATGCAGAAAAAGACAAAAAAATCATCGCAGGAAAACTAAACGTGGAACGCGTCCAACGACAGAGATTTATTTGGATCTCGGTTTCGATTTTTATCGGGTTGGTCGGGGTTTTATTTATACGCTATTTCCAGCAAAAACGAAAAGCAGCATTAATCGAAGTAGAAAAAACAAAAAATGAAGAACAACTTCGGCGCGAAAAAGAACTCAATGAACAAAAAGTACATATTTCGAAAGAACTTCATGATAACATTGGTTCGCAACTCACCTATTTGATCAGTTCTATGGACAACATGACGTATCAAGCAAAAAATTCAGAACAAGTTTCAACTCAAGTTCATCATTTAAGTGATTTCGGAAGGGGAATAATGCAAGAATTACGCAGCACCATTTGGGCCATGAATTCCGAGGAAGGCTCTTTGCAAACCCTCTTTTTAAAATTAGAAGAACTACGTTCAAAAATTCCGATCAAACTTACGCTTGAAAACCAAGTTCAAACAGACTATCCACTAAAAGCATTGGAAATGTTGAATCTATATCGAATTGCTCAAGAAGCCATACAAAATGCGTTGAAATATGCTAAATCAGCCGAATTTTCAGTTGTGGCAAGCACAAAAAATCAGCAACTCGAACTTGTATTTACAGACAAAGGAATTGGCTTTAATTTGGATAAAACCGACTTAGGAAATGGAATTTACAACATGCGCAATCGATGCGTGCAAATAGGTGGAAAATTCGAAATCAATTCCAGTCCAGGGGAAGGAACAGTCATTCGATGTTTGTTCGATATAGCAATTAATCCAACGAAATAGAAGCTTTTTTTTCTTTCTCTGATTCGAGCCAAACTAGTTTTCCGTCCACTTTTCGAAACTCGAAGGAATCATTTTCAAGTAGATGAACCCGACTTGGTTGGTTAGCTTGAATATGAACCGTTTCTGTTTGATAAACATTTACTTGAAAACCCGTAATTTCTTCCCCATTGACTAACAAACGAAGCGAATTTGACCCTAAGTCCCTAAAATATACACATGCTTTTTGGGAAGTTAAGTCTGGTTCCACAAACACTTTTTCACCTTGTTGATTGGTGTATTCTATTTGAAAATAATCTTGTATCCCCAAAATGGTTTCCCACGAAATCAACACAGAATCTACCCGATCTGGACTTGCTTGAACTCGAATACTTTTTAAGGGAACTTGAGAAGTATTGTATTTCAATATCAACTTTTTACGTGTTTCTTTGTATGTTCCCAATCCAAACCAAACTTGTCGGTCGTCTTGTACTAAAACTTGCTTAAAAGTCCCCTTTCGTTTTCCCTCTTTAGTTAACGTCCAACATTGTGCATAGTGTTTGGTACCTTCTTCACAGTATCGAACAGTTGTTTGACTAATTCCAACTACAGGAAAGAAAAATGCAAGCAAGAAGATTGGGGCGAAAACGCGAAAGTATGTATTCAGCATTGTTTGGAGAATTAAAAAGACGATGAACGAAAGTAAGAAAAATTTGGATAAAAACAATCTTTCATAAATAGGTTGCTAAATCGGTTTAAGTTTTAATAACATCGTTTACACTAATTTCACAAACAACTGACAAAAAGGTAATTTTTCCCTAAACCCCCCTTGACTTTAAGCCCTCAACTTTGCAAAAAAAATCAAACAAGATGAAAAAATGGTTACTAGCAGCCGCTTGGTTTGGAACTGCATGTTTTGCATGGGGACAGACACAAGTTGCTTTTTGGAATTTCAATTCCACTACCAATGATGCAACTACATCAACTGGAGAATTAACACCCGCAACAGGAACTGGAAGTTTCTCTGTGATTGGTGGTGCAACATCGACCTTTGCTGCAGGCTATTCCGGAGATGCAAATACAACAGATAATTCCGGAGCAAATACAACTGGCTATCCAGCATCGGGTTCACCCAAAACAGCAGGAGCACAATGGAATGTGAGTACGGTTGGACATTCAAATTTACTACTTTCTGTTTGGCAACGTTTGAGCAATACCGCTGCGAATACATGGGTTTTACAGTACACAACTGATGCTACAGGAGCTTCTACTGGTGGAACAGCCGTTTGGACAGATGCAACAACATTTACATTTACACCAGCAGCAAGTGGAACAGGAGATACTTGGTACGAAAGAACCTATAATTTTACTTCCATTACCGCTTTGAACAATAATGCCAATGCAGCATTTCGAATTGTATCAGATTTCGACCCAACAGCAGGAACGTATTTAGCAGCACGATCTACTAGTACCTATTCTGGTGGTGGGACTTCCCGATTTGACTTATTTACCATTACAACAGCACCGCCAGTATCAACTCCAGCAGTAGTTACGATTCCAGCAGCTTCTAATTTCATTGTAGTAAATGAAAACGTGGGTACGCACAATGTTCCTTTCACGATTTCAACACCAAGCATCTCCGCTTCTAAAATTGCAGTTGAATTATCCGTTTATACAGACGCAACTTTGGATGCTGATTTCACTTGGGTGAACGATACCTTGGATATTCCGGCAAATACAAGCGGTGTGGTTAATTTTCCTTTGACGATCATCGATGATAATTTGAGCGAACGTGCAGAACGAATCATTGTTAAAATAGTGGGTGGAATCAACGTGAATGTTCATGCAACAAACAATTACCAAATCGTTTACATTCAAGACAACGACTATGTTGCACCAACTGCATCTAACGAATTGCAAATGGAATTATTGACTAGCTTTTCGAATGGCGCTGCGGGAACAAACTCTGCTGAGATTGTAGCCTACGATTCTTCCAATTACCGTTTGTACATTGCTAATAGCATTGGAGCAAAATTAGATATTGTCAACTTAGCAAATCCAGCATCACCTGTTTTATTGAACAGCATTGATATTACAACTTATGGAAACATCAACTCAGTAACTGTTCACAATGGTTTGGTGGTTTTAGCAATTGAAAACTCGAATGCACAACTCAATGGAAAAGTTGTTTTCCTCAACCAAGACGGAACTTTCATTAGCCAAGTGGAAGTCGGAACGATGCCAGATATGATTACTTTCAACAAAGATTTTACAAAAGTCTTGACAGCAAACGAAGGAGAGCCAAATGCAGATTACAGCGTTGACCCTGTTGGTTCGGTTTCCATCATTGATTTAACTCCCGGAGCAGCTGCACTAACACAAGCAAATGTTACAACAATCGGATTTGAAGCATTTAATTCGCAAGAAGCTATTTTGTTGGCACAAGGAATTCGAATCTTTTCGACATCTGCAAGTGTAGCACAAGATTTAGAACCTGAATACATCACCATTTCAGATGACAACATGAAAGCTTACGTTTCGATGCAAGAAAACAACGCATTGACAGTCATCGATCTTGCTACAGCAACAATTGACACCATTTATGCGTTAGGTTATTCCGATTATTCAACAGGAAATGGATTGGATGCTTCGGATCAAAGTGGTGCTGTTTTGATTGCTTCTGCTCCCGTAAAAGGTGCATACATGCCAGATGCATTGGCATTTTCAACTATCAACGGTCAAGGGTACGTATTCTCAGCGAACGAAGGAGATTCACGCGAGTTTGGTTCAGTTGTTGATGCTGCTCGAATCAATTCCATTAATTTAGACCCTGTTGCTTTCCCTGACCAACATATTTTCAAAAACAACAAATTATTTGGGCGTTTGAATGCATTGACCTATTCTGGGAATACAGATGGAGACAATGATATCGATGAAATTCATGTCATGGGAGGACGTTCATTCAGCATTTGGAATGCTACAACAGGTGCTTTGGTGTTTGATTCAAAAGATCTTATTGAACAAATAACTTCCAATCACCCTACTTTCGGAGCTTTTTTCAACGCATCCAACTCAACAGGTTCGGCTTCATTAAAAAACCGAAGTGATGACAAAGGGCCAGAGCCAGAAGGTGTTGCAACAGCATTCATTCAAGGAAATCATTACCTTTTTGTTTCATTGGAGCGAATTGGTGGAGTAATGATGTTCAATGTCAATGATCCACAAAACCCAGAATATGCTGGATATGCAAACAACCGTACATTAGCAGGAAGTGGCCCAGATTTAGGAGCAGAAGGAATTATTCATATTGATGCTGTAGCTTCACCAAATGGACACGAACTCGTTATTTTAGCAAATGAAGTAAGTTCAACACTTTCCATTTATCAAGTAAATACATGTTTGGATTTAGCTGGTGGAATAATTACATCAGATGAACTTACGTTCTGCGAAGGTAATTCAACTTTACTTTCTATAGAGCCCATTGTTGGAACAACATTTGAATGGATCAAAGACGGTCAAGTTTTGACTTCCGAAACAAACGATACGCTTGAAGTTACTACAGCAGGGAATTACGCTATTTCAGTTAGCAACTCAACATTCGCTTGTTCGATGGAATCTCCAAGTATTGAAATCACCGTAAATCCACTACCAACGGTTATCGCTTCAGCATCTGACGCATCACTTTGTGTTGGACAAGAAACGGTACTAACTGCTTTAGGAGCTTCCCAATATTCTTGGAACAACAATGCACAAAATGGTGTAGCGATTTCACCGTCAACAACAACAACGTATACCGTAACCGGAACTGATGCAAATGGTTGTACGAATACGAACGATATTACTGTAATGATAAATCCGCTTCCAATAGTGAATTTAGGTGCTGATATTACAACTTGTCAAAACCAAACACCAGTTACTTTGAATGCTGGTTCACACATAACTTATAACTGGAGTACAGGTGCTACAAGTCAAAGTATTCAAGTAGCTTCCACTGGAACTTTCAGTGTATCTGTTACCAATGCAGCAGGTTGTTCTGCAAGCGATGTAATCCAAGTGACAGTTGAAAATTGTTTGGGTGTGGAAGAATTAGCACAAAACTTCTGTATTTATCCGAATCCAACTTCTCAAGTGATTAACATCGAAAGTGAAGGTTTTTGGATGCAAAACGTAATCATTTACGATTTACAAGGACGTATATGGAAAAATGAAATTGTGAATGGACAAACTAGTCAATTCGATCTTTCTGAAATGCCAAGTGGAATGTACCAAATTAAAATCACAAGTGAGCAAGGTGTTCACCACCAATCGATCACGAAGTTGTAATACGCTTCTCACCACTATCACGAAACCGACTCATTTTGGGTCGGTTTTTTCTTTGCCTAAATTTTGGCTTGTAAAGCAATATCATCCTTTGACAAAAATTCCTTATTTTTACCGATTCAAAATAAGGAATCGTGAGTGAGACATTGGCAGATAGCCCGATGGGTGCCCGAAGAGTAGTAAAACAACTAAAAAAAGGGGAACTAAGCACCAAATTATTGGAAATGGGACTCGTTGAAGGTCAACAGGTGGAAGTTCTTTTCAAAGCTCCATTTGGTGATCCAATCGCCGTTTCTGTTGGTGATTATGTACTCTCACTTCGTTTAGAAGAGGCCGAATGGGTTGAAGTGGCTCATCCTTAAAACAAACTGAAATATGCGCAAAATCGCCTTAGCAGGAAATCCGAATACGGGAAAATCATCGCTTTTCAATCGCTTGACTGGTTTGAAACAGCATGTTGGAAATTTCCCCGGAGTAACTGTTGATAAGAAAGTAGGTACCATTCAATTGGAAGGACAGAGTATTGAACTCATTGACTTACCCGGAACTTATAGCATTTATCCACGTTCGATGGACGAACAAGTTGTATACGATGTTCTACAAAAAAAAGATCATCCAGATTATCCAGATGCGGTTTTCGTTGTGGTAGATGCATCCAACTTGGAACGAAATTTATTGTTGTTTACTCAAATTTACGATTTAGGTATTCCTACAGGATTGATTTTGAACATGTCAGATATGGCAAGACGGAAAGGGAAAAAAATCCAACTCGATCAACTCAAAAATCGTTTTCCTGGAATTCCCATTTTGGAAACAAATGCGCGTATTGGCTTAGGTATGAAAGAGCTGAAGCAGGCTCTTTTCCAAGAAATTACGTACGAACAAAAACCAATTATCCCTTCCTATACATTGTTTGCTGTTTCAGACCAAGATAATCAAGCAAAAGAAACCGAACAACGTTTTGCTTTTATACGATCTCTGATGAAAGAGGTCGTTCTAGACGATTCTGCAAACTTGGAAAAAAAATCACCACTACTTTGGCTGGATAAACTATTGGTGCATCCGATTGCAGGATATGGAATTTTTGCTGCAATCTTACTTTTGTTGTTTCAATTGATATTCTCGATTGCAAGTGTACCCATGGATTTGATTGATTCGGTCTTCGCTCAATGGAGTGATTGGACTGCTCAAAAACTTCCTGAAGGTGTATTTTCTGACCTCATCACACAAGGAATTATTCCTGGATTGGGAGGTGTGGTTATTTTCGTTCCTCAAATTGCCTTGTTATTTTTCTTCCTCGGTGTCTTAGAAGAAACTGGTTACATGGCTCGTGTTGTATTCATTATGGATCGTTTGATGCGGCCTTTTGGTTTGAATGGAAAAAGTGTAGTTCCGCTGATTTCGAGTGCGGCATGTGCAATTCCTGGTGTGATGGCTGCTCGTACGATATCAAATTGGAAAGAACGATTAATAACCATTTTGGTCGCTCCCTTGATGAGTTGTAGCGCGCGCATTCCAGTCTATACTTTGTTGATTGCTTTGGTCATTCCGAACAAACAGGTTTTTGGTTTCTTGAACTTGCAAGGATTAACTTTGTTCGGGTTGTATGCCCTCGGTTTGATATCCGCATTATTGGTTTCAGCAGTCATGCGTATGTTTATAAAAACGAGCGAAAAAAGTTTGTTGATGCTCGAATTACCCGAATTTCGATCTCCTCGCTGGGGAAATGTCTTCTTAAACTTGTTTGAAAAAGTAAAAATCTTTGTTTTAGATGCTGGAAAAATCATTTTAGCTATTTCCATTGTTTTGTGGGCATTGGCAAGTTACGGTCCCGGTGATCGGATGGAAAAAGCAGTAAGTCAATTGACTATGACTCCCGAAATGACAACAGAAGAATTTGACGAACAAGTAGCATCAGCAAAACTAGAAAATTCTTATATCGGAATAATAGGTAAAGGCATTGAACCTGCCATTCAACCTTTGGGTTATGATTGGAAAATTGGCATTTCACTTATCACATCTTTCGCAGCACGTGAAGTATTTGTAGGTTCAATGGCAACTATTTATAGTGTTCACGATGATGGTGATACCAATGAAGGTTTGTTGAATAAAATGCGCGCAGAAAAACGAACAGATGGTTCACCCGTTTATTCCTTGGCAACGGGCTTATCCCTGATGGTTTTTTATGTATATGCGATGCAATGTATGGCGACTTTAGCCATTGTAAAACGCGAAACGAAAAGCTGGAAATGGCCTCTCATTCAGGTTGGATACATGGGCGTTTTAGCCTACATAGCTAGTTGGATTACCTTTCAAATATTTCAATAAAAGATGCAAGCGTTATTGGTTTTTATCGTTGTTTCTTCTGCACTTTTCTACTTAGGAAGAAAAACTTATCGCCATTTTTTCAGTAAAAAACACCAATGTGATTCCTGTGCTTTTTCTCCTAAATCAATGAACGAAAATCAAAATTAAAACGGAATCTGATGCGCTTTATCTTTTGGTTTTTAGGAATATTTATTGGTGCTTTCTTGTTGGTGGGGTTCATTCGACCTGATTGGTTACCCATTCAAACTACCCTAGAAAAAAGTCAATTTTCGCTATTTTCATCGGATAAAAATGACCATTGCGAAGAATATCAATCATCTTTGTGGAAATTAAATGACCGGGTGCGTGATTATTTAGAGCCTTCCTATCTGAATGGAATTGGTGTGTTAAAATCAACCCGTGAAGTGCAGCATAAATTAGATTCAGGTCAATTAATTCAAGTGTACCCAAATGATTTATTTCAGCTCGATACGTTTCGTTATAGCTATGCTTGTCTCACTCCCGGTGCACTCGAATTGTTGAATGATATTGGAATCCGTTTTCAAGAAAAATTAACCCACACCGATTTAAAAGAAACAAAATTGCTTGTTACTTCCATGCTTCGAACAGAAAATACCGTAAAACGACTTCGCAAAAAAAACCGCAATGCCATTCGCCACAGTGCACATTTACATGGAACTACATTTGACATTACTTACGCTCAATTCGTCTCCCAAAAAGAACTTTCCGAAGGAGAACGCGATTATTTAAAAGAAATTTTAGCTCAAGTTTTGTTAGAACTTCGAACGGAAGATCGTTGTTGGGTTACTTACGAAGTATGGCAAACCTGTTTTCATATTGTTCATCGCTGCTAATCTATTCCGTAAATAAAATAAATTTGATGAGCTTAACGAAAATCCCTAGCTTTGATTTATAAAAGAGGAAACGGGTTATAAGATTCAAGTCTTCTATTGTAAATATCAAAGTTCCATTATTCACTAAAACTAAAAAAATGAAATTTCTTAAACGTGTAGGAATCTTCCTTTTACTCCTTGTTGCTATATTTTTAATCGCAGGAATTTTTGCTCCTTCCAATATGAAGATGGAACGAGAAATCACGATCAATCGTTCCAAACAGGCTATTTTTGATTACATAGTTCTGCTGAAAAATCAAGAAAATTACAGCAAATGGGAAAGCATCGACCCCAACATGAAAAAAACCTATTCGGGTACAGATGGTACAGTTGGTTTTGTTTCCGCTTGGGATAGTAAAAACGACGAAGCAGGAGTTGGCGAACAAGAAATCGTAAAAATCACTCCCGGAGAACGAATTGACTACGAACTTCGCTTCAAAGAACCGATGGAAGCAACCAACAAAGCACATCTTCGATTAGAATCTTTGAATGAAAATGAAACGAAGGTATATTGGGGATTTGAAGGAGATACACCCTATCCGTTCAATACTTTGGCTTGGTTGTTTAACATGAAAGAAATGATTGGAAAAGATTTCGATTATGGCTTAGTGCATTTAAAAGAAATTTTGGAGAAAAAATAAACCAAATTCTGACTTTATTTTTAAGAGGCTACCAATAACGGTAGCCTTTTTTGTACCTTTCACAGCAAAAAAATATCATTATGAAAAATATCGTTTTCATTTTATTTCTGCTTGTAAGTGTTTTTGGTGCAAAAGCACAAACAGACGATAAAATTTTAGAATTTACAGGAAGTTTAGCATCCGTTGCTGCGTACAACACATACATAGCAATTGGTGCGATTGCGGACGGTTATGTGAATGATGTTTATGATACAGAATATACAACAACTTTGATGGATGAGCAAATTTCAATGCTGAAAGAAGTAAAAAGAATGGCGACGGATGCAATCAATGAATCTAAAGTCTTATCAGATGATGACAAGGAATATGTCAAGGATTTAAATGAAGCACTTTCCTATTTAGTTAAAGAAGCAGAAAGCTTAAAAGAATATGCTATTACAGGTTCGGATGAAAGTTCTGCTAGTTATGATACAAACCGAAATCTAGCTTGGGATAAAATTTCTGAACTCCTTGGATTAGAATAAGATGTCATATTGCAAGCACATTCCACTCATACCTGTTGAAGAACGAAGAGCGCTGCATCAACGGTATCATGATCACCTGTATGGTTTTCCCATTCACGACGACAATGAACTATTTGGTCGTTTGATTCTGGAAATCAATCAAGCAGGCTTAAGTTGGGAAACTATTTTGAAAAAAGAAAAATCATTTCGTATCGCTTACGATCAATTTGATATTCAAACGATTGCAAACTACTCGGAAAAAGACCGAGAACGTTTACTTCAAAATGCAGGGATAATTCGCAATCGACTCAAAATCAATGCAGCGATTGAAAATGCGAAAACAATAATTGAATTACAATCTGAGTTTGGTTCTTTCGAAAATTGGCTCAATTACCATCATCCAAAATCAAAAGAAGAATGGGTGAAAATTTTTAAAAAAACATTTCGTTTTACGGGAGGAGAAATTGTCAATGAATTTTTGATGAGTATTGGGTTTTTGCCCGGAGCCCACGACTTCGATTGCCCCATTTTCAAACATATCCAAGCCAAAAATCCAAAATGGATGGAAAAATAATTCCCAAATTCTGAAATTAAATTTGGACTTTTCCAATATTTTGATTAATTTCAAACTAGTATTCAAAAACGTTATTTGGTGCTTAAAAATTCAGTTGGACGTATTTTTATACTTCATTAATTTCATAGTCACTTACCTTTAATTCAATCGTATGCAAAAGCGTTGGTTTATCCGAAACACACCTGACTCAACTTTAGTTAACAAGATCACATCCAGTTTAAACGTATCGATACCGATGGGGCAACTCCTTGTTCAACGCGGAATTAAAACCTATGAAGAAGCGCATCAGTTTTTTCGTCCGGAATTAAAAAACATTCACAATCCTTTTTTACTTCCTGATATGTCCGAAGCGGTTTCTTTATTAAATCAACACATAGAAGAAAAACGAAAAATCTTGCTTTTTGGCGACTACGATGTTGATGGAACAACTGCTGTAGCACTTTGCTGGACTGTCTTAAAACAACATACTGATCACGTCGATTTTTACATTCCCGATCGCTATGCGGAAGGATATGGTTTGAGCCAAAAAGGAATTGATTTTGCAGTTGAAGAAGGATTTTCTTTGCTGATAACACTTGATTGTGGAGTAAAATCGAATGATTTGATTCAGCAAGCAAGAGAACGAGGTTTGCATGTCATCGTTTGTGATCACCACGAGCCAGGAGAAACCTTACCTCCATGTTTGGTTTTGAACCCAAAAAGAAGCGATTCAAACTATCCCTATCGCGAACTTTCGGGTTGCGGCGTTGGGTTTAAACTCATGCATGCTTTGCACCTTGAGAATCAATGGGACGAAACCATTCTTTGGCAACAATTGGATTTAGTTGCGATCAGTATTGGTGCAGATATCGTTCCTATAACAGGAGAAAATCGCACCTTGTGTTTCCATGGAATGAAGCAACTAAATCAAAACCCAAGACCCGCCGTTGAAGCTTTACTTGAAAGTGCAAAAAAAACGCTGCCATTGAGTTTGACAGACGTCGTTTTTACGATAGCACCACGAATCAACGCTGCCGGTCGAATTCATACGGGAAGAAAAGCAGTTTCCATTTTAATTTCAGATGATTGGACAGAATTACGAGCCTTAGCTCAAAGCATCCATGAAAACAACTTAGAACGCAGGGAACTTGATGCTGAAATAACATCAGAAGCTTTGGAATTACTAGATTCAGAAACAAATAATCAGAATCAAGTTACAACGGTCGTTTTCCAACCACATTGGCACAAAGGAGTCATCGGAATTGTTGCATCGAGATTAATGGAGCATCACTATCGCCCAACCATCGTTTTAACGGAATCAAATGGAAAACTAACGGGTTCAGGTAGAAGTATTCGTGGATTGGATTTACATCAAGCATTGCACGCATGTTCCGAACATTTGGAACAATTTGGAGGACATGCTTTTGCAGCAGGAATGACCCTCTTACCGGAAAAATTACTCGATTTTAAGATCCGTTTTAATCAAATTGTGCAAGATATGATCCAACCCGAAGATTTAGTTCCGCAACAAGAAATTGATGTTGAAATCGACTTTTCAGATCTATTTGAACCTGGAGAACCGATCCACCAAGTACCCAAATTCAAGCGAATCCTAAACCAACTCGAACCACACGGTCCGGGAAACATGAAACCTGTTTTCATCACCAAAAATGTGTTCATTTACGATGTTCGCTTGTTAAAAGACGCGCACTTGAAACTGGAAGTTCGACAAGCAGACACTCCCTTCTCTATCCCAGGAATTGGATTTAATATGGCTGATAAATTCGACCTTTGCCAAGAAGGTTTACCTGTTGATTTAATCTATACGCTGGAAACCAATGTTTGGCAAAATAAAGAAACACTGCAATTAAATATCAAAGATATTCGATTGAGTTAGGGCAAATTGACCGTCCCGGGTTCTAAAATTTGTTTTGCGAGATAGTGCATCAAGTACACAAAAGGAGTAAGTAAAATAGCTATAATTAATTTGACACTATAGCCTGAAATCCAAAATACGAGGATTTGATCAAAGGAGTAAACACCCGGAAGCCAAAAACCGATGAAGAGCACAATAAATCCGTCGACCAATTGGGAAACAACTGTGGAACCAGTACTTCGAAGCCAAATCATTCGTCCACCTGTAAGACGATTGAACAAACGAAACAAACGGACATCGAGCAATTGCGACACCAAAAAAGCTGTAATACTTCCAATCATAATGGGTAGGCTTCCTCCAAATGCTTTGCGAAATTCGGCATCCGATAAATACGAATTAGCATCCGTGGGAATTTCAACAGCGATAAACACCAATAAAAAACAAAATGCAATCAAGCCCGCAGTAATGTAACTTAAGCGTTTGACAGCTGTTTTTCCAAAGTATTCATTCATCACATCAGTCAGCAAAAAAACGATGGGCCAAGGAATAATTCCAGCAATGATGGGAGAAAATGGAGTTGGAACTGATTTGGCAGAAATCAACTCAGCTACGATTGCGCTTGTAATAAAAATTCCAGCAAAAACAGTAAAAACAAGTTGATTCCGCGATTGAAGCATGTCCATTTATTTGAATTTTGAACGTTTGAAGATAGGGAAAGTTTTGAAAAACAAACTTTATATAGAAAAAAAGGGTTGCCAAGAAAAATTTGACAACCCTTCTTTATCAGATTAAAATTCTCACATCTTCTTCATATTCAACACCGATTGAACTGAAATCTTCATTCCCATTGCATCATAAGCTGTGTTGATTGTTCCGAAAACTTGGTCAAACATGCCTTTTTCATAATTGAAAAAATAATCAATGTTTCCTGACATCGTTGGTGACATCGCTTTTGTCATGTCCATGACTTGTTTGTCTTCTTGACTCATTTCCATTCCGCCCATGTTCATCATGTCTTGCATTCCTTCCATGTTTAGTCCTTGCATGTTTCCTTGGCTGTCCATTTGCATGTCCACATCTGCTCCACCGACATTACCTTTTGCACCTCCACCAAACATATCCGCTGATTTGTCGGTTTTGAGTTGTGTATTTAGCTTAGCAAGTCCATTTTCCATCGATTCTACGCGTATGGTTGAACTATACATCCCTGCTTTCACTTCCATTTGATCTCCTGTTTGTACTGCTCCATCAGGAACGACCAACATCTCTAAGAAATCATACGGGAAAATATCGACCATTTGTGTTTCTTCATTCGTTTGAACAGCAACTTTACGTGTATTTTTGATTTCTTTTACGGTATAACCCGTTTTCAATGCTCCTGTTTTAGGATCGAATTCTGCATAAGCATCCACTTGAATATTCCCCGCTTGTGCTCCTGTTTGAACCAAGTTTTCGCTTGCATTTCCATACGCCAATACATTTCCTTTTTCGGTTGTAATCAAAAATACTTTTTTAGGAAAGGTGAATTTCCCTTTTCGATCTACTGTTACTTGACTTTTAATTGCCGAAGAAGGAATATCTTTCAACGAAGCCAAAACCTGATTGCGTGAATCGGTCACCTGAAAATTGACTAAATACAATGTTCCCATAGCATAGCCATTCGACGCAACTTGATCGATATACAACACAAAATCAGTTGCCGTTTTGATTGTTTCTTTCATGTTCATTCCCATGACTGCTGTGGAAATATTATCGACAACCGTTGCTGAAAAATGATAACTTGAACCAACAGTCCAACGGTAATACAATTCCGAACTAGAAGCATTACTCGATGTTGATGCATTAGAAGTAATCTGGCTAGAAGCTGGTTTTGGTGGAGATACAGAAGTCGGGGGTGTTACAGGTATTGTCTGTACACTTTCTACGTTATTTGGCGGAGTTGGAACTGTATTTGGTGAAACAGGTGCCACTTCAATTACAGGATTTAGAGGTTTGGTTTCAGGCGTGTTACTTGTTACATATTGACTTTCAAATTGATTATCATATTTGGGAGCAAGATTGATTGCAACATGGTCAAAATAACGAAGTTTGTATCCCTTTTTCTTTGTTTTAGTGATTTTCATTGTTGATTCAAACCCCATTTCTTCAAAATAAACCGATTTGTCAATTGCAGGAATTTTTTCATTTTTGAAAATAATCCGAACTTGATTTGAACGAGAAGTTAAACCCGTTATTTTCACATTCGTCCGAGGTTCTTTGTTCTGTTTGATTCCGTTGATGATAACATAAAACGGATCTCCATCCGAAGAAAAGATTACGATGTTTGATGTAGTCTGAGCGAGACTGCTTAAAGTCAACAGAAAGAGTGACAGAATTGTGAGTAATGTTTTTCTCATTTTTTACGAATTTTAGATTTCAATTGGCGAAACTTTCAAATTTTATACCAAAGTAAGTCTTTAAATGTATCTAAAAAATAAACAGTCAAAAAAAGTATGAATAGCGTATTTAGTATTACCCCATTTCAGAATCGACTTGAAGAGTATGGAAAGTGTAATTTTTTTTATCTTTGATACCAAATTATTAATATATGCAGGAGTTTATCATCGATAAAATTGAAGAAATAGCCTTTACTCATGTCGAGCCAAGTGACTCGCTTTGGCAAGAAAAAGTGTTAGACTCCATCACCATAGTAGAATTAGTAGTTGAATTAGAAAATGAATTTAACGTTTCTATTCCTTTTAATGAAATCGTCGAAGAGCATTTCGAAACTGTAGAACGAATTGTTGCTTACATTAGCTCACTTCAAAAATGAAATCGTTTATAAATCGATTCATTTTTCAGCACCTGATTCCTTTGTTTGCTGCAATAGGAGTTTTGTTTTTAATCGATTCAGCACTTGTTGGTAAACTTCATTTTTCAGCTCAAAAAACCATTGAAATTACAGGTACTGCAAACAATTTACGTGGTCATCACGCCAACTGTGAACTTCCACAAAGTGAGATTGAACTGATTGGTTCCTTGACAAATAAAAACAAATTAACTTTATTTGGATCATCTGAACTTCAATCTTTGCCTTATTCAGCGTTCTACTTTTTACCCGATAGTGCTGGAATTCCTGTTACAGCTTTCGGTCATGCTTTTCAACAAAATTTAAGTATTGCTTGTCAACTTTTAGCAGCTGGTGAAAACCTTCGTAATGCAAATGTTTGTATCCTTCTCAGTCCCGGTTGGTTTGAATCAGAAGGCACCAACATCGAAGCTTTTTTGGAATTTGTGAGGCCCAATTTTTTACGCAGAATTATCCACGACCCAAACATTCCAGAAAGAGAAAAAGACCATCTTGCTGCTTTCGTTTACGCTCATTTTGATGAAATAGATAATCCAACTCCCGAATTGATCTATTTCAAACAGCGCTTCCTTTCTAAGAAATGGAACAACTATCCAAAATCACTTACTTCTTTAGTTGCTCCTGTTAAAAAAGTCAACTACAATATCTCACAAAATTATCAATTTGAAGCGATTAAAAAACCGAAAAAAATAATTTATAAAAACTTAGAAAAGCGTTTAAAAACTAATTTTATAAAATCTACAAAAAACAATTCATTGTTAGTAGATTCAGCCTACTATTCTACTTATTTATTAAAAAATGGAAAGTATATTCCTGGAAAAATGGAACCTTTATCTTCATCGAATGAATGGAATGATTTTGAACTCGTTCTTTCAATATTAAAAAGATACAACTGTAATGCTAGTTTTGTTTTACAGCCTCTAAATCCAAGACATTACAGTGGATTAGACAATTTTATTCCAACAGAAAAAAGAATAGAAACCGCATTAAAAAAAGCACAATTTCCACTTCTCAATATGTTTGTAACATCTAAAGAGGAATACCAAGAACCTACCTTAAAAGACATCATGCATCCGAATGATCTAGGTTGGATGAAGATCAATGCGTTTTTAATCAAAAACTACCAACATGTTCAAAAATAAAGGCATAACTAATTTTTTGATTTACCTGTTTCTGTTGGCAGGCTTTCTCTTATTTTATGTTTTTCCGATGGAAAATTATCTTTTTGAACAAGAAGAGAAAGAAGCTAGTTCAAAAGTAAACTTCATTTACCAACAGTTTTAAAATGAAAGAATTACATTCCACTTTACCCTTCACGGAACCCGTATTTTTCTACTTTCTATTGGCTGGAGTATCTTTGCTTTTCATCTTAAAAAGAATTTTTCCTAAACGAAATCAGGTGTATAAATATGCACTAGCCTTTATCAATTTCGTTTACCTTGGTTTGCTATTTACCAAACCTTTTCAAATCATTGGACTTATCCTCTACACATACTTGATTTATTATCTTTTCGCTCGAAAATGGCAATACAAAAAACTATTGCTACCAGTCATTTTATTGTCGCTACCGATGATATTCATGAAAACCTTAAACATATTACCAACTGATCAGCCGGGGGCATTGTTTCATTTGGCAATCATCTTTCAAATAGCTGGAATATCCTTTCTAACATTCAAAGTAATTCAACTGTACATCGATGAAAGCACAAAAAAAGACACTGTTTCATTTATTGATTATTTCAATTTTACAGCTTTTGTACCAACCTTGTTGATTGGTCCAATTGATCGTTTTGGTCGTTTCAATGAAAATGTAAGAAACGGATTCAACTCATTAAGTAATGAACTGTTTTTTAATGGATTAGACAAAATTATTAAAGGATTACTTTACAAGTTTATCCTAGCTTTTGGAATTTCCCGCTATTTTCTGGATCAGTTAGAAAACGATGGTTCAATCATGCATCATGCAGGAACCATGTATGGTTATTTATTTTATTTGTTTTTTGATTTTGCAGGATATTCCTTATTGGCAATCGGATTTGGACAAATGATGGGTATTCATGTTCCTATGAACTTCGACAAACCATTTTTGGCTGTTAACCCAAAAGATTTTTGGAAACGTTGGCATGCTACTTTGGGAGATTGGTTGAATGATTATTTCTTCAAACCGATTTTCAAAGAACTAACTTCTAAGAAAAAATTCAAACCAATTCAACGTCAAAATATAGCATTATTCCTCACTTTTTCGTTGATGGGTTTTTGGAATGGTTTTGAACTCCATTTTATCCTAAGCGGAATGGTTTTTGGACTTTATTCGGTGATTCACAATTACTACATTTACCTCTGTAAAAAGAATGGAAAAGATGTTTTTTTTGGAACACTATCGCCAAAATGGATTCGAATAATTTCGATCTTTATTCTTTTTCATGCCGTTGCCATTTCCATTTATATATTTAGTGGAAAACTAAATTTTATTTTTGAATAATTAATTGAAATACGATGCGCTTTTGTTTTGATTCAAAGGATTTTATAGAAAAAAATAGCGAAGAAAATAAACTTGCTATTATTGGAGAAAATGGTGAAATTACTTGGCGTGAATTTGAACAACGAGTAGAACGATTCATTCAATATTTCAACGAAAAAGGCTGGAACAAACTAAAATTCCCTGTGATTTTATACGGACACAAACAGGTTGAAATGATCGTTGCCATTTACGCCCTAATAAAAATGGAAGTTCCATATATTCCTGCTGACGTTATTTACCCCAAAGAACGCATTGAGTCTATCAAAAACATTTCGCAATCCAATTTAATCATCAACTGTTCCAACGAAGAAATTCATTATTCAAACATTCACATCCTTACATTTCGGGACAATCAACTAAACGTGGTACAAGAAGGAAGCGAAGTACAAGTTGCAGAAAAAACAGCAGATCCTTTGGTCTACATGATTTTCACTTCTGGAAGTACAGGTGAGCCCAAAGGCGTTCAAATCAGCACACAAGCGGTACAAGATTTCACCCAATGGATGCGCGAAGACTTTGGATTTTCTGCAAACGATGTTTTTGTAAACATTGCTGTTTTGAGCTTCGATTTGTCGGTGTATGAATTAATGACGTTTGGTGCTTTGGGCGCAACACTTTTGTTGAACTCAAAACAAATTACAGAAAATCCTGACTTATTATTGGAACGCATTCAACAATACGAAGGAAGCATCTGGGTTTCAACACCTTCATTTTCTTTTATATACTCTCGAATTGAAGATGTCTCGGCATTGGATTCGCTTCGCTATTTCTTATTCTGTGGCGAACTACTTCCGAATCCTCTAGCTAAAACATTGGTAGCAAAATTCCCAAATGCAATTGTGTACAACACCTATGGACCAACGGAAGCAACTGTAGCAACCACACAAATCGTGATTGATGAACCAATTTTAGAAAAATATCCGATTCTTCCCGTTGGAAAATCAAAGCCACGCAGTCAAATTTTGATCGATAACGATGAAATTGTAATCGTGGGGAAAAATGTATCACTCGGATATTTGAACAGACCCGATTTAAACAAAGAAAAATTCATTACGATTAATGGTGAACGTGCTTTCCGAACTGGAGATCAAGGATATTTGGAAGATGGGATTTTGTTTTTCAAAGGTCGCAATGATGATCAGGTAAAACTCCATGGTTTTCGCATTGAACTAAATGAAATAACATCGCAACTAAATGATATTGAACAGGTTTTACAAGCTGAAACCATCCCCTTAAAACGCAATGGCGAAGTAAAGAAAATCGTTAGTTTGGTACAATTAAAACAGAATTTGGATGAAACACAAAATTGGAAAACGATTTTAGAGGAAAAACTAAAAGAAAAATTGCCGTATTACATGATTCCTTCTGATATCCGATTCATTGAAAAAATGCCTCTTAATCAAAACGGAAAAGCAGACAAAAAAATGCTCGAAAAAATGTATTTAGGCCGCAAGTAAGTTAGCAGATCTTAACACCAATAACGCAAACGTCATCAACTTGGTCTAAACTGCCTTTCCAAGTATTAAATTCGTTGTGAATCAATCTTTTTTGCTCATCCATTGAACATTTCGAAATAGAACGAATGAAATCCTTGAGTCGCTTGGTTTTATACTTTTTTCCACCAAGCTCCTGTTTTGGCCCTCCAAATTGATCCTGAAATCCATCGGTAAATGAATAAACAACATCACCTTTTTGGAGTGTTATAGCATGAGTTGTAAACGGCGTTTCGTTTAAAAATTGTCCAACTGGCTGTTTATCTGGTAGAAGTTCTATCCATTCTTCCCCTCTGGAAATCCAAAGTGGATTGTTGGCTCCTGACCAAGTTAGTTGGAGTTGTTCGGGATCTAGAACTGCAAGTGAGATATCCATTCCATCGCTTACCTGTTCGTTTGATTTAGAAAATTCAGCAGTAATGATTTCTTTTGTTTTGTCTAAAATTTCTCCTGGACTTTTCAACCTAAATTCGCGGATTGCTCGATTCAATGCGTTGTGACAAATCACACTAACCATCGCCCCTGGTACACCATGACCAGTACAATCAGCTGCAGCGAAATAGATTAGATTTCCCATTTTTTCAAACCAATAAAAATCCCCAGCAACAATATCTTTGGGAAGGTATAAGATAAACGACTCAGGTAGAATGTTTTGAATAAATTGTGGCGTGGGAAGAATAGCAGATTGGATCCGCTGGGCATACCGAATCGAATCGGTGATTTCCGTATTTTTTTGTTCCAGAATTTCCTTTTGTTTCTGTGTTTCTATTTCTTTTTGTGAGATAATTTCCTTTTGTCTTTGAGAGACTTTAAAGCGCTGAAAAAGAATGACTAAAAACACCAAAATCAGAATAGCAATCGCACTACTCGTATTGACAATCAATTTCTGACGTTTACTTTCACTTGCATAAACGAGTTCTTTTTTTGCTTGATCTTCTTTTAATTTTTCTTCTTTTCGTTGAAATTCATAGGTTAATTGATGACGCGTAAATGCTTTCTGGTTTTCCATGTTGTACACACTGTCGTTCATCTTTTTAAACAACTCATGCATTTTCAGAGCCTCAGCGGGCTGATTCAAGGCCTTATACACTTTATACAACTGATTAGACGAATTGCGAATAATTTCGGGAAAACCCAATGTCTGTGCAATTGTCAAACTTTCTTCCGCATCATGTTTTGAGCGAACAAGATTTCCTTTGCGAAAATAAGCTCGCGAAAGGGTTTGAAGTGACATAGCAATTCCTTTTCTGTCAGAAATTTTTCGACGAATTTGCAACGATCGTTCTACATAACTAATGGCTGTATCTATCTTATGTTGGGTAAGATAAATATCTCCAATATTGTGTAAACAATAACCAACGCCTTGTTTATCATTTAATTTTTCAAAATATCCTAAAGCAGATCGAAAGGTCTTCAACGCGACATCTTGTTTGTTTTCTTTGAGATACAACAAGGCAATGTTGTGTTCCGACATAGCAATTCCTTGGGTGTTATTTATTTCTTTTTCTAGTGATAAGCTACGTTTAAAATATGAAAGGGCATTTTTTGAATCCCCCAAGTTATTGTATATCAATCCAATGTTGTTTAACGAGGTGGCTACCCCCTGCTTGTTACCGATTTTTTCTTTGATCTGTAAACTTTTAAGGTAATATTCTAGAGCTTGGATCACGTCGCCCCGATTTTCATAGACGGCACCAATGTTGTTCAGCGTCACTGCTAAGCCGGGTTTGTTGTCAATTTCTGCGTGAATCTTTTCAGCTTCTTTGTATTTACGGAGCGCTTTATTGGTATTTCCGGTATACATCTCCCAATAGGCTTCATTGTTTACGGCTTCCCCCAAGTATTTTTTATATGTTTGAAACTCCTTTTTTGACAAGTCTTTCCGCTCCAAACTTGATAACACAAACGCTTTCAATTCTTGGTTGTATTTCGGCCATTCGTCATCGTCTGTCAATTCAACTAACTCATTTAAAATAAAACACTTATTCGTATCTGATTTAGCATGAATTAGCTTTCGTTTCAATTCGAGAATGGTTTTTTCAGAATCACCGGACTGATCTTGGGCAAAAGCCAAAAGGGTTCCTATACAAAAACATGTTAGTATACCATTTTTTATCCAATTAATTCTCATAGAGCAAATGTAGGGTATTTATTAAGCTAAAATTCAATTAATAAGGAAAATTTTGTTTAAAATCACTTTATCCAAACAAAGCCCTCAACACTTCATCAATTCGACCACATTGCACCAATTCGATTTTAAATTGTTTTGGATCAATGCCTTTGTTGTATTTCGAGACGATGATTTTTTCAAAACCCAATTTTTCGGCTTCATGAATCCGTTGTTCGATCCGATTTACAGGCCTTACCTCACCCGAAAGTCCAATTTCTGCTGAAAAAGCAATGTGTTTTGCAATCGGTAAATCGGCATTCGAAGACAATACCGCTGCCACCACTGCCAAATCAATCGCTGGATCATCGACCCGAATTCCACCGGCTATGTTCAAGAATACATCTTTTGCCCCCAACTTAAATCCACAACGTTTTTCCATTACGGCAAGTAACATATTCAAACGGCGCAAATCAAAACCAGTCGAAGAACGTTGTGGCGTTCCATAAGCAGCCGTACTAACCAAAGCTTGCACTTCAATCAGCATCGGTCGAAGTCCTTCTAAGGTAGCGGCAATCGAAACTCCACTTAAAGAAGAATCCGTATTTGTAATCAATATTTCCGACGGATTTTCTACCTGACGCAAACCAGAACCCAACATTTCATAAATTCCCAATTCGTTTGTACTTCCAAAGCGATTTTTGATCGTGCGCAACAAACGATACACATGATTGCGGTCTCCCTCAAACTGTAAAACCACGTCCACCATGTGTTCTAAGACTTTTGGGCCCGCCAAAACCCCTTCTTTGGTAATATGTCCAATCAAAAACACTGGAATATCCGTCTGCTTGGCATAGCGCAGTAATTGGGCAGTACATTCCCGTACCTGTGAAATACTTCCCGGTGAACTCTCAATCTGATTGGAATACAAGGTTTGAATGGAATCAATCACCAGCAAATCGGGTTGTACTTCTTCAGCTTGGAGAAAGATATTTTGCAGGTTTGTTTCCGTTAAAATAAAGCATTGCTCATTCTCCATGCCGATGCGTTCTGCTCGCATGCGAATTTGTTGATCACTCTCCTCTCCTGAAACGTAGAGAATTTTCCACTGTTTTTCGGTGACAGCCAATTGCAACATCAAGGTCGACTTACCAATTCCTGGTTCACCACCA
>CAYRMV010000022.1:0-31795 GCA_964425255.1 uncultured Flavobacteriales bacterium | reverse complement strand
TGGGCCGCCAGGGCGGTGACGATGGTAAAGCCCAATCCTTTGGTCGTGGTGGCGCGATTACCCGCCCCACCACAAAATCCACAAAATCCACAAAATTCTCAAATACTGGAATGGATTGATATTTCCTAAAAATTAAAAAATCAAATCGATTTTAATTGATTCACAAATTCGGTGTAATTCTTTTCAGCATTGTATTTTTCATTCCATGTTTTGTAAGCAACCTCTCCTTTTTCAGGATGTGCAATTACTTCTTCAATGGCAGCTTTTATTTCAAGGGGTGTTGGGTTCTCTGAGAGAAGCACACCATTTTCATTGTTTACAATTTCAGAGGTTCCTCCGACATTGGTTGCCACAACAGGAATTCCAAAGCTCATGGCTTCCATGATGGAAACAGGGATTCCTTCGGATGAGCTAACATTTACAAATACGGTTATTTCTTTGTCAGCATAGAATTGTAAAATTTCATTATTGTTTATTTTTCCCTTAAATTGGATATTGTGATTTTCTTTCATGTGATCTTGGACCCATTTTTGGATATTTTGAAGTTCAGGGCCATCACCAAAATGAATCCACGAGATGGGAGTGTTAAAAGAAAGGATTGTTTTTGCTAGCAAATCAATTCGTTTGAGTGGAATCACATTTGAACAGCTAACAACAACTGTTTTATTCGAGCGTTTATTGCCTGTATGTGGGATTCCTTCAACACCGAGGCGAGCAAGATGCACATTGTGTGTATCCACTTTCCACGTGTTTTTTATCTCGGAAATCCCTTTTTCAGAAATTGGATAAATCGCTGTAATATGTGATTGAATAAATTTTCGAAATGGTAAATAGGGAACAGAATGAACATGAAAGTATAAATCCCAGCCATGAACTCGAGAACAAGTTTTGAAATTAATTTTTTCTTTTTGAAGCATAGCCGCTGCAAGAGCCCCTTCATCACACCAATATGAGTATACAATAAATGTATTTTTTTTCTTGTCAGTTAATGATCGAATTTTTTGTTTAATCAATTTAGCTTGGTAAAAACTAATAATTGCAATTTTAATTTTTTGTAAGTTTTTGGTGAACCCTAAATGAGGTTTTTGGATAATTTCTACAATTACTGTCCATCGAAACAAGTTAAAAAGCGCGAATAATTTTTGGTAATTAGATAGTTCTGTGTTTATTTCATAAATGAATTCATTTGAAAATTGATTAGATAAGACAGTTCTTTTTGTATTGCCTTTAACGATAAAATGAACATTATTGAAGTTTTTTTGTAGATATTTGTATTCCAATGCCAAAAAAGATTCTCCATCGTAAAATGGAAAAGAGGAGCAAATTATAATGAGTTCTGTATCCATTTTGTCCGTTTGAAGAATCAATATTAATAACTTCTAATGAAAGAATGCAATTTTTGCTTATTTAATGAAAATAATCATCCACACATTGAGTTAGATCATACAGGGAAATGTGATGTATGTCAGGTGAATGAGCATCGAATTCGAAGCTTATTGTATTTGCGCACAGAAGAACAACGAAATAAATCGATTCAAAAAATCAAAGATGCCAAACGAGGCAAATACGATTGTTTGATTGGAATTAGTGGAGGAGGAGATAGTACATATTTGGTACATTTAGCGAAAGAATGGGGATTAAATCCTTTGTTGTTGCATATTGATGGCGGTTGGAATTCATCTGTTTCAGTAGAAAACATCCGAAATCTTGTCATTGCAACTGGATTTGATTACGAAGCAGTTGTTTTAGATTGGAAGGAGATGAAAGAAATTCAAAAAGCATTTGTACTTTCAAATGTTCTTGATATCGACTTACCATTTGATAACGCGATGCTAGCTTATAATTTGAAAATTGCCAAGAAGCATCGAATCAAATACATTTTGAATGGGTATTCAGTAGACACTGAGGGTATAATGCCTGATGATTTTACGCATTACAAACTAGATAAGCGAAATATTTTCGCGATTTCAAAGTCGTTTATGGGATCCTATCCAAAAAAGATCAAATTCATTGGAACATTTGAACACCTTTATTATGAACGATTTAAAAAGATTCAATTCGCATACCCTTTAGATTGGATTTCATACAAAAAAGATGAGGCTAAAAAAATCATTCAAGATTTGTATGGTTGGAATGACTATGGCGCGAAACACTATGATAATGTTTTTACCCGTTTTTATCAAGGATTCATTTTGCCGAACAAATTTGGAGTTGATAAACGTATTTCTCATATCTCTATGCTCATTTGCAGTGGCCAACTATCTAAAAATGAAGCGATGCGAAAATTAGATGAAACAGCTATGTATTTATCTCCAGAGTTAGAAAATCAGGATCGTTTATTTTTCCTCAAAAAAATTGGGATTAGTGAACAGTCTTTTCAGGAGTATATGCAAAAAGAACCGGTTTCACATCGTTCATACAAAAGTGATTTAGATTGGTATGATCGCTTTCGTCCAATTTACAGATTTATAAAAAGAGTTTTTAATTTTCAATTTTTTCGTTGAGTTGCTATTTATCGCATCTCAACGAAATACAACCAAACTCCCTAACTATAATTTTCTCAAAACATCTCTCCCGGATCCAAGGTCAAAAACAACTCAATCGGAATACCGCCTGTTCCAACTAAGAGTGTTTTATCGGGTTTGTATTTGGTGTAAAATATAGACATACCGCGTTGGTCGGCACGCATCCCGCTTTTCACTTCGATGGCAATGGTTTGATTTCCTTTTTGCAGAATGAAATCTACTTCGAGGTTTCCTTCTTTGATAACAGGGCAAACACATACTTAATATACTTCTGTTGTATATAAATCGTTGAAATGATTTTTGGTTATTTTGAATCAAAGTAGCCTGCGGTTTATACCGTGGGCTATGAGATGAAATGGCGTTTTCAATGGTTTTAACCATTTAGAGTCTCCAAAATTGTAAATGAAAATATATTTTCAAGAATTTGAAACCTATTTACACACATACACTCAATGTGTGCGTTTACCCTGTTGAGAACAAAATTAGATTTTGGTATATTATTTGAAATTAGTAACTTTGAAAAACTCAAGAATAAAGAAAATGGCAAAACCAATCAAAATAACACCCGTGTTAAGAGGTCAAGATGCTATAAATTTTCTATCAAAGGTGAGAATTAATAAGCGTCAAGATTCAAATTCTTCTTCAAAATTAGTTGAAGTAAAAAGAGATGCTTCTGCATTCAAATCGTTATTAAAAAAAGCGTAGTTCGTGTCAGAAGAAGAATTGTCGCAACTTTCATTAATCTTATTAGAAGAAAATCATACAATTAAGCCTTTTGATTGTGGGGACTCTGACTTGAATGAATTTTTAATTGAAAAAGCAAAGTTGTATAAAAAAGAATTCTTAGCAACTACATTTATCTTAGAAAATGAAGAACAAACTGTAGCTTATTACAGTGTTTTTAATGATAGTTTGAAAGTTGAATTAGAAAGTTTTGCAAGTAAATCTGCTTTTAGAAGGTTTTTAAAGGAGTTACTTAGTCATCCAAAACGTCACTTAAAATCATTCCCTGCTCTTAAGATTGGACGTTTAGGTATTGATAGAAATTTCAAAGGTAAAGGATTAGGGAAACTAATCGTAAATAGTATCATAAACGACGCGTTCGAATTAAATGAAAAACAAGCATGTAAACTAGTTACAGTAGATGCTTATAGTCAATCATTGACATTCTACGAAAGGTTGAATTTTGAATATTTAACGGAAAGTGATAAAGATGAAGAAACAAGACAAATGTACTTTGATTTAACGTCATTGTAAACACATCGAACAGCGGCTATTGGTAAATATGATGTTTAACGATAAGGATTCGCTGGGACATACACTATCGGTTGTATTATAGTTCTTTGAGTTGTTTTTCAAATTCGTGGGTTCCTCCAAGCGGGGTAAACATGATCGGTCAATTTTCTCGATTTTGATTATCTCCTTCTCAAAACATTTCATTCGGATCCAAGGTCAGAAACAACTCAATTGGAATTCCGCCTGTTCCAACTAAGAGTGTTTTATCGGGTTTGTATTTGGTGTAAAATATAGACATACCGCGTTGGTCGGTACGTATCCCGCTTTTCACTTCGATGGCGATGGTTTGATTTCCTTTTTGGAGGATGAAATCTACTTCATGATTCCCTTCTCGCCAATAAGTTAACTGCAAATTATGGATTACTGCCGCGTTTTGCAAATGAGCACCCACTGCAGATTCAACCATTCTGCCCCAATGTTTTGGATTGGATCGTGTATCTGCGTAATACAAGCGATCTTGCGCACTAATCAGAGCTGAGTTGTACACCTGAAATTTAGGGCTAGAGCTTCTCTTCCGGACAACGTTTCCGGTGTACTTTTCTATTCCGCCAAGTAAACCACTATCAGATAATAAGTTCAAGTAGTTTGCCAATGTGGTGGTATTTCCAGCATCTTGCAATTGTCCCATAATTTTGGTGAACGATAAAATTTGCCCCGAGTACAAACAACCAATTTCGAATAATCGTTTCAGCAAAGCGGGTTTGTCGACACGTGTGAGCATGAGAATATCTTTGGATATACTCGTTTCAATCAAGGCATTTTTGATGTATTCTTTCCATCGAGCTTCATCTTTCATTAGGTTCGCTGCACCGGGATATGCACCAAAGTAAATATATTCATCCAAACTAATGTCGAATGCATCTTTCATTTCGGTGTAAGACCAATGTCCTACGTACATGGTTTCAAATCTACCTGCAAGCGATTCACTCAGGCCTTGTTGAATCAATAAGCGCGACGATCCGAGTAAGATCACTTTGATATTTGTATTTTCGAAAGTATCTTTATCCCAAAGTTGTTTCACAACTTCGCTCCAATTTTCCACCTTCTGAATTTCGTCGATCACCAACAAATGTTCAGGACTGTTTTGTGCTTTCATCCGCATGCGTGCCGCCTCCCACAGTTGCATGAGCCAAGTGAAATTATCCATGGTAATCGCATCTGCTGATTCATAGGTGTATTCGTATGCATAATTGGTAAGCAATTGTTTGATGATGGTAGTTTTTCCCACCTGTCTCGGTCCAACAAGCACATGTATGAATTGCCTTTTTTCTTGAATTCTTTCTGCTAATATTTGAAGATGAGGCCTATTTATGGTATTCATAAAGAGTTGTTTATTAGATTTTTAATGTATTTACTTAGCAAAGGTAGTAATTTTACTCAATATATAAAACTAAATTACTCAATAGATTGATTTAATTTACTCAATATATTTATTTGCTATTCTTCCCGTGGAGGCGCGATTAATCGCGCCTCCACTAACCCATTAATCGCGCCTCCACAATGTGATTAATCGCACCTCAACTAAAACCTCCACCATAAAATCAAGAATAAAACCCTCTAATAGATGGGAAATAAACAAAGATATTGTTAGTAGATTTTATTGAAACTATTTTAAAATCAATAGTTTATTTTGGTTTTATATGCGTTTATATTAAATAAAATAATATTTTACTCAGTATATCTATTAAATTTACTCAATTAATGCTTTAAAATTACTCAATAGATTGAAATTTATTTACTAAAATTGTTATGTAAAAGAATAAACTTCATCTCGTAAAGTTTCGGTTTGTATTTTGACATACTAAAAAGAGATGAAAAGAAAATCGAATTCTGTTTAAAAGGGGATAATCCTATTCCGGTATTCATGAAAAAATATGTATCTTCGGGACGCGTCGCAAGTAGGCGTGATGTTCGAAATGAAAAAGCATGGAATTTAATCACATTCAACAGATTATTCAACACGGAGAAGGACTGAACGTAGAGTTTAAAAAAGCTACGGATGAATTGCCTGCAAATTTGTTTGAGACGGTTTCCTATTTTATTTCACAGGCTAATTTTCAGAATTGTCTGCAAATCGGATGGGCGGAAGAATTGGGGACGGGAATTCGTAAAATTTTTAAATATAGTAGTTTGTATTCAGGTGATGTACCAAAAGTAGTAGAGGGAGATATTTTTGAAGTGATGGTACCTTTATTAACTACCACTAAAACTACCACTAAAATACAGGTTCAAATACTTGATTATTTGATGCTTAAACCAAGATCAACTGCACGAGAATTGGCGTCACTCTTAGGCCTTTCTGAAGAAGGTGTTCGTTACCACATTAAAAAGTTGAAGTCGAATAAGCAATTAACATACAAAGGTACTCCTAGATCAGGTGAATGGGTAGTGACAAAAAATAGAACTGAAAAATGAAAAAAGTCCTCATTTTAGCGTATGATTTTCCACCGTATGTTTCGGTAGGCGGTTTGAGGCCTTACAATTGGTATAAGTATTTCCGTGAATTTGGAGTAGATCCAGTTGTGATTACCCGTCATTGGGAGAATAAATATGGTAATGCATTAGATTACATCACGGCAAGTTCGAATAAGCAAACAGTACGGGAAGAATCTCCAATGGGACTCATTTTAAGAACACCTTATAAGCAAACATGGAGTAACCGTAAGTTAGAGCAAAAAGGAGAAAATTATTTACGTTCCCTACGAAAAATGAATACGGCAATTCATGAATTTGGTCAGTTTATCAAAATTACAGGACCCAAAAAAGAACTATACAAAGAAGCACGTAGATATCTTAAAAATACAAAAGTAGATGCGATAATAGCGACAGGAGATCCATTTGTTTTGTTTTATTATGCGAAAAAATTAAGTACAGAATTTAACATTCCTTGGATTGCTGATTACCGTGATCCTTGGAGTCAAAATAAAGATTACCAGCTAAATAAGTTGTATTATTCGTGGAACAAACGTTTGGAAAAAAAGATTGTTTCAAGTGCATCATCCGCTGTGACCGTTTCTGATTTTTTAAAGATCAAATTGAACGAATTGTTTCCTGACAAGTTTATCTCAGTTTTGCCAAATGGCTATGATCCAGAGGTTATTGATGAGATAGCACAGCTTCCTCAAATTACATCAAAACTAACTATTTCTTTTGTGGGAACCATTTATGTTTGGCATCCTTGGAAGAGTTTTATTCAGGTTTTGTCGAACTTATTAGAAGAAAATCACGAAATTGAGATTCAATTAAATCTCTATGGAATAAATATTCCCGATGAAGTGGAAAGTTATATTCAAACATTTCCAGAGAAGACTCAAAATTCGATTCAAATTTTCCCCAAAATTCCCAACAAAGAATTATTGAATCGGATTGCTAGTGAAAACGTGATGCTTTTGTTTAATTATTATTCCTTTATGGGAACTAAAATCTTTGATTATTTGGGTACCCGAAGAAAAATAATTTTGTGTTACGGCAACGATCCAAAAGCCTTGGAATTAAAGCAGAAATATTACACGATGGATGAAATTGACGGAGTAAGTAAGCAGCTTCAGGCAGATTTAATTCAAGAAACAAATTCTGGAATTGTGGTTCAAGATGAAAGTCATTTAAAGGAAGTGCTAATCGATTTGGTTCAAGAATTTAAGGAAACAAAAAGAATTTCTTGCAATTCGGTAGGTATCGAAAACTATTCCCGTAAAATTCAGGTTCAACAGTTGGCTGAATTAATTAAATCCTTGTAGATTATGTTGGTAATCGTAGATTATAAAATGGGTAATCTTCATTCGGTGAAGAAAAAGTTGGATCAATTACAAGTCGAATCCATGGTTTCATCCGAACCTGATGCTATTCGAAAAGCTAGTAAATTGATTCTTCCAGGAGTTGGACATTTTGGTCAAGCAATGAAAAACTTAGAAGAGCTAGGTTTGTTAGACGCATTAAATGAAGCAGTTTTGATCAAAAAGACACCTATTTTAGGGATTTGTTTAGGCATGCAATTGATGGCAAAATTCAGTGAAGAGGGAAATGTAGCTGGCTTGGGTTGGTTTGATGCTGAAGTGGTGAAATTTAAATTGGAAGACACCTTGAGATTTAAAGTTCCCCACACGGGTTGGAATTCCATTTCGATTGAAAAGAAAAGTCCCTTGATGGAAGATATTCCAGATCAATCTGCTTTTTATTTTGTTCATGCATATTACATGAAAACCAATGATACCAATGATGTACTGAATATCACGCATTACGGTGCTCCATTTGTATCTGCAATTTCGAAAGGAACTATTTTTGGTTTTCAATATCATCCAGAAAAGAGCCATGAAGTTGGGATGACTTTATTGAAAAATTTTGCCTTGACTCATTTTTCGGAAATGAATGATGCAGAATCTGTGGTTAAAGAATCCAATTTCAGCGATTACATTTCGGGTCTACAACCAAGAATTATCCCTGTTTTGCTTTTAAAAGATTCGATCTTGGTCAAAACAATTGGATTTAAAAAACCAAATTACATTGGAGATCCAATCAATGCTGTTCGCATTTTCAATGATCTAAAAGCAGATGAATTAGTTTTCCTCGATATCGAAGCGAGCAAAGAAAAGCGATTGATTTCCATTGATTTTGTCAAAAATGTAGGGGAAGAAGCCAATATGCCTTTCGCAGTTGGAGGAGGAATACGAACCTTGGAAGATATTCGAACTATTTTATCGGCAGGTGCAGAAAAGGTTGTGTTGAATACAATTTCTGTCGAAAACCCAACCTTTGTTCGAGACGCAGCAGAGGCTTTTGGTTCGTCAACAATTGTTGTTTGCATCGATGTAAAAAAGAAATTTTTTGGAAGTCAGCAAGTTTGGACTATGGGAGGAACAAAAGCAAGTGGATTTACTCCAGTAGCTTTTGCACAATTGATGGAAAAACAAGGAGCAGGAGAGTTGATCATTCAATCCATCGAAAAAGATGGAACAATGAGTGGGTACGATATCGAATTAGTTAAACAAATTTCAGAAGCTGTTTCGATTCCTGTTGTTGCGTTGGGAGGTGCAGCGAATATGGAGCACTTAAAAACCGGATTTGAACACGGATTTTCCAATGGTCTTGCCGGAGGAAGTATGTTTGTATATCAAGGTTCAAACCGAGGTGTATTGATTTCCTATCCGGAGCAAGATGAGAAAATATTCAATCTAAATCGATAAAGTAAAACGAGTTATTGCTTGATTTTCAAAGGCAATAATTTATTTTTTTATAAGAGAATTTTCGATACCAAAATTACATACATTTGCGGTTATCAAACGTGCATTTAGGCATGAAAGGTGGATTTTGTTGAATGATTCAAAATCAATGTTTCAACCAAAAGCGATGTTTTTACTATTGATTGCATAATATGAATTTATCTTCTGAATATAAACAATGTACGCGTTGTTTGATGGACACTACGGATCCCGAAATTCGTTTCAACGAGCAGGGAGAATGCAATCATTGTACTGAGTTTATTCAAACCCGATCTTCCCATAATTATCAAGGAGCGAAAAGTGATGCTGAATTGGCGATGTGGGTTTCCAGAATGAAAAAGGATGGAAAAGGAAAAAAATACGACTGTGTAGTTGGTCTTAGTGGTGGTGTAGACAGTAGCTATGCTGCTTATTTATGTACACAAATGGGCTTAAGAGTTTTAGGTGTTCACATGGATAATGGTTGGAATTCAGAAGAAGCAGTGTTGAATATCAAGAATATTGCGAAAAAGTTGAAGGTCGACTATGAAAGTTATGTCCTAGATTGGGTTGAATTCAAAGATTTGCAATTGTCTTTTTTAAAAGCATCAGTTCCTGAAGCGGATACACCAACGGATATTGCCATTTTAGCTTCTTTACACAAATTAGCATCCAAATACGGAGTCAAATACATCATCAGCGGAGGAAATTTTGCTACGGAAGGAATCTTACCTCGTTCTTGGCACTACAACGCCAAAGATTTAACCTATTTCAATCACATACACACGAAGTTTGGTTCAGTTAAACTTCGAAAATTTCCAACTTTTGGCTTTCAGAAAGAAATGTACTACAAGTTTATTCGTGGAATCAAAATGGTGTACATGTTAAACTATGTTCCTTTTGTAAAAGAGGAAGCGATGCAGTTGTTAAGCGAAAAATTAGATTGGAAATACTACGGCGGAAAGCATTATGAGTCGAAGTATACGGGTTTCATTCAAGCTTATTATCTGTATGAAAAATTTGGAATTGATTACCGTAAAGCGACATTATCTTCTCAAATTTGTATTGGTCAAATTACGAGAGATCAAGCTTTAAAAGAATTAGAGTCGAAGCCATACAATGCAGAAAAAATTCAAGAAGATAAAAAATACATTGCCAAAAAGCTGGGAATCAGTTTAGAAGATTTTGAGTCTATTTTGAAACTTCCACCCCGTTTTTTCACCGATTACCCAAATGATGAAAAGAAATTACGTTTCATTTACGACACATATCGGAAATTATTTAAAAAGGAAAAATTGGCTTCTTTTTGATCCACTTTATCAATAAAATAAATTTTATTCCTTCACCAAAAATTCGACACGTCTGTTTTTTGCTCGACCTGTGTCTGTTTCGTTGGTGGCAATGGGCAAACTGCTTCCGAATCCTTGAATGGAGATTCGATTTGCTGAAATTCCTTTGGAAATCAAGAAGTTTTGTACCGCTTTTGCCCGGTTTTCGGAAAGAATGATGTTACTTGGTTTGTTACCAACGTTATCTGTATGACCCGATAATTCAATTTTCCACGAAGGATTTTTCTTCAAAAGGGCAAGTAATTTGGTCAATTCGGGATAAGAGGTTTCCTTCAAATCAAATTTCCCAAAATCGAAATAGATGTTTTTGAGTACATAATTTTCATTCAGTTTTACCTCCGTCTCTTTGAAGTAAACAATGGGTTTTTCAATTAATTTTTCGCGGAAAAAACTTTGAGTAAAGGTTGGCAAACCCAGTGTTGATAATCCTTTTTCCAGTTTGATGTAATTGTTTTCCATTTTACAATTAACTCCAAGTACTTCAGGTTTGTGAATGACACCCAAGTAAGGAGTTTGATAAATGGGATAATAGATTTTTCCATCATTTCCGATTTGTAAAGCGCCCACCCATTCTTTGTTTTGGGTTTGTCCGATTACTTTCCCTGAAGCTTGAATTTTTTCAGCACTTCGTTCTTGTAAATTAAACTGATAAATTTCCCCCGTTCCCGCTGCTGAAACATACAAAACGGAACCCGAAGGCGAAAATTCTATTCCATAAATATACGATTTCGGTTTCACTTGAATTCGAATGGGAAAGCTAACTTTTCCAGTGGCATTATCAAAATCAAAAATCTCTAATATGTCTGATTCTTCCAATGCAAGTGCTAAGTTACTTCCATCCGGATTTGATTTCATGTAACCTTGGGTATTTAAGCCATCTCCATCATGAATAATGCCTACATCACTTCGAATGGGCGTTGAACTGACTCCATTTTCATTGACCAAATAAGCAAAAAAAGCATTGTTTTTCCATCCATGTGTTATTACCCAACTGTCTTTTCCATTGCGATGCTTCACGGCGGTCATTTTTTCGGTAACAGGTGTCATCAAAGGAATGTTTTTTTTCTCAGGAACCACATCGCCCAAACCGCCATTTCGAGTTAAATCGACCACGGAATAACAAATGCCTGCTTCACCCGCAGTGGCAGCAACGGTGAATAAATAGTATTTTCCTGGGACATTATTCGCAGCAATTACGACGGAAGATTGTGTGGAAGAAGGATCCCCTTTCAAGTCTTTTCCGTTGTTCATCGGTTGGTGGTTTCGATTCCAAACCGTGATTCCGTCGGTGTAAAAAAGTAATTTTCCTTGCGAATCACTAATCACTGAACAACCTTCCTCTGTGCTTAAAGCCGAATTGTTGAGAGATTTTACGCCGTTTGCTGTAAATTCAATACCTGCATTTTTGCCAAAATACCAGACACTTGCTTCCTTCTGTGAATGAGAAATGAATGCAAAACCAGTTATTAATAGAATCGTAAAAAAAAAGTTCATCTTATTCAAGTATCAAGTATTTATATAAACTAAAGATAATAAAATTTGTTGAGTTGAGTTCAACAACAATACCATAACGCAAAATAGTTGAAATGTAACAAGTCAATTTTTCTCACTAGATAATGCGTATTTTTGCATAAAATTGGATACATGAAATTTTTTGTCATGCTCGCTTTGGCATTTTTGCCTTTCTTGATTTCTTCGTTGCAATTAGAGGGAAAAATAGCTGAAGCACCTTCTTTCAAATCCAAGTACATGGTAGTTTTGGTCATTGATGGTCCGCGCTATTCGGAAACTTTTGGTGATTCAGCATGTACGTTGATCCCGAACATGGGGAAAAAATTAGTGAAGGAAGGAACCTTGTTTACTCAGTTCATGAACGAAGGAGTGACACACACAACACCTGGGCATACCGCAATCACGACAGGAGTATATCAACGAATTAGCAACGGTGGGAAGCAACTTCCCAAAAATCCATCCATGTTTCAATATTATTTAAAGCATACGGGTGCAGATAAAAAACAAGCTTGGTTGATTGCAAGCAAAGGAAAATTACAAGTGTTGGCAAATACCAAATCCAAGCAATGGTGGAACCAATACATGCCTGCTTCGTGGTGTGGTAAAAATGGAAATGGCGCTGATTATGTGGGCGATGCTGAAACTTGGAAACAAGTCGAGTCTGTTTTTGGTCAATATGCACCCAAATTAACGTTGATCAATTTGTTGGCTGTGGATGCATTTGGTCATCAAGGTGATTGGGAAGGATACAAACGTTCGTTGGTGGCGTGTGATGAATATGCATTCAAATTGTGGGAATTGATTCAAACGCATCCCTTGATGAAAGATCAAACTACCTTATTGATAACCAATGATCACGGTCGGCATTTGGACGGACATCGAGATGGGTTTGTGTCACACGGAGACAAGTGCATGGGATGTAAACACATCAGCTTATTGGCCATGGGACCAGATATTAAAAAAGATACAATTATCTCTTCACATGCCGAATTGATTGATATTCCTGCAACGATTTCACACATGATACAGTTTCCGATGCCAACAGGAAAAGGACGTATTTTAGTAGAGATGTTTGAATCGAAATCTTCGAAATAAATTGTTTGTAATTGAATGAAAAATTCGAATCATCCATTTGATCCCAAAAAAACCGTTTATCCGATCTTGTTTTCCATTGCTTTTGCACATTTACTCAATGATTTGTTACAAGCAATTATACCTGCTTTGTATCCCATGTTGAAAGAAGACTTGTCCTTGAGTTTTTCTCAAATTGGATTCATTACCTTGGCATTTCAAATGACTTCTTCTTTGTTTCAGCCAGTCGTAGGTTGGTATACAGATAAAAATCCGAAACCTTTTTCCTTTGTTTTTGGAATGACAAGTACAACCATTGGAATAATTTTATTTGCATTTGCGCGGGATTTTTATTCCTTGATTTTGGCAGCTTCTTTGGTAGGTTTTGGTTCTTCGGTTTTTCATCCTGAATCGTCGAAATTAGCATTTTATGCATCTGGAGGAAAACGGGGTTTAGCACAATCTATTTTTCAACTTGGAGGAAATACAGGTTCGGCGATTGGTCCGTTGTTAGTAGCAACCATTGTAGTTGCTTACGGACAAAAATCGATACTGACTTTTTTATTGATTTCTGTTTTAGCTATGATCGTTCTAATTCGAGTAGGAAATTGGTACAAAAAATTTATTCATTGGAAATTTAGTCAATCGAAAGCTACAGATATAAAAGAAAAAAGACCCATTACCCGAGAAGTTCTCGTTTCTATTTTCATTTTGTTGGTTTTGATCTTTTCAAAGTTTTTCTACAATGCATCGATGTCGAGTTATTTTACTTTTTATCTCATGGATCGATTTGAAGTTGGAGTCAAAGAAAGTCAGCTTTATTTGTTTATTTATTTCGCTGCTGTTGCAGCAGGAACCTTGATTGGAGGACCGATTGGTGACCGATACGGACGCAAATTTGTCATTTGGATTTCCATTTTAGGTGTAGCTCCATTTACACTTGCTTTGCCTTATGTAAACTTTGAGTGGACAATCCTATTTTCGATGTTGATTGGATTCATTTTAGCTTCGGCTTTTTCAGCGATACTTGTTTATGCTCAGGAATTGTTACCCGGTCGAGTAGGTATGGTTTCTGGTTTGTTTTTTGGATTTGCCTTTGGAATGGGTGGAATAGGAAGTGCATTTTTGGGCTCACTTGCTGACAAGTGGGGGATTTATTTCGTTTTTCAACTTTGTTCATTTTTACCTTTGTTGGGTTTTCTGACCGTTTTTCTAACGAATATTAACAAAAAAATAAGCTAAAATTGAATCGAAAGCTATTTTGGCAAGGAATTTATAGCGTATCTTTGTAGAAAGACTTGCGTTTTGCAGTTAAATTTTAGTTAGATGACAAATATTTTTATCGCAAACTTGGACTGGGAGATCTCTTCAGAGGACTTGTTGACTACCTTTTCATCCTTTGGTAAAGTAAACTATGCACATGTAGTTTTTGACCAAAAAACCAAAAAATCAAAAGGCTTTGGTTACGTAGAGATGGATGATACAGATGCAGCTATTAATGCTATTCAAGCTTTAAACGGAATGGACATCAATGGACGTAAATTGGATGTTAAAATTGCATCTCCGAAAGGAAATCGTCCTAAAAAAGAGGCGAAATCAGAATCATCTAGCGAAAATAAACCATTCAAACCAGGAGGATTTCAAAAACGGGATGGTGGCTTCCAAAAACGCGAGGGAGGTTTCCAAAAACGTGAAGGAGGATATCAAAAGCGTGAAGGAGGTTACCAGAATCGCGAAGGTGGATACCAAAAACGAGAAGGAGGATTTCAGAAACGAGATGGTGAATCAGGTGGTTACAGAAAACCTGCGGGTGACAGACCATACACTCCGAGACCTGATGGCGAAAGAGAACCATTCAAAAAAGACGAAGAGTAATTGAAATAAATGATGTGAAAGACCGATTGAATCGGTCTTTTTTTGTTTATAAAAACACCCGTTGAATAAACTAGTTTTCGAAAAAATCGCTTAAGTTTGTTCTTTAAAAAATCGAAAAAAATGTCAGAAGCTATCAATCAAGGTCATGTAAATTTTGAAATTGCTGAATCCGGTATTGCTACGATCGAATTTGGTCACCCAATGAGTAATTCACTTCCAGGGAAAATATTGCAAAAATTAGCCGATACAATCACCGAATTAGGTAAAAACGATGACGTGAAAGTCATTATTTTAACTTCAGCAGGAGTAAAAGCATTTTGTGCAGGTGCAAGTTTTGATGAATTAATTTCGATTCAAGATTTGGAAACAGGTAAAAACTTCTTTTCTGGATTTGCGAAAGTAATCAATGCTTGCCGTAAATGTCCCAAATTCATTATTGGTCGTGTACACGGAAAAGCTGTTGGTGGTGGAGTAGGAATGGCTTCTGCAGTCGATTATTGCTATGCAACGGATAATGCGGATGTGAAATTATCTGAATTAGCTGTCGGGATCGGTCCATTTGTAGTTGGTCCTGCAGTTGAACGAAAAATTGGTACTTCAGCAATGAGTCAATTAGCGATCGATGCAACCAGCTGGCGCTCAGCTCAATGGGCTAAAAATCAGGGGTTGTATGCCGATGTATTTGCAACGGTAGAAGAAATGGACGAGGAAATCAGTCGATTGGCAACTACTTTAGCAAAATCAAATCCCGAAGCAATGGCTATGTTGAAATCAATCTTTTGGCAAGGAACTGAACATTGGGATGATCTATTAGCTGAGCGAGCAGGAATGAGTGGGAAATTGGTTTTGTCTGATTTCACCGTGAATGCAATCAACAAGTTTAAAAGCAAAGCTTAATTATATAATCGAACATTGGTAATGAAGTCCGAGAGCCTTTTTCGGACTTTTTTTTTGTTGATTGGATGAAAAATGTTAAATACCAAAACAAAAAATAATTTATGGCTTGAATTTTGGTAAATTTGTGTTGTTATATCTTAATGAACAAAATATGAACACTGTATCAAAAATCATAGGTTTTGGTTTACTTGCTATCACTTTCGCTAGTTGTAATACGCAAAAAGAAGTAGTCAATGAGGTTGTTATTCAAGACACACCGCCACCACCGCCTGTTGTACAAACTCCTGCTGCTCCAGTAGAACAACAAGCGACTCAAAAATCGGCTCCAGCGTCAACAGAACAAACGCCTGTTTTTAAAACACAGGAAATGCAAATGAATCGCAAACCTTCGCAAGAAGTAATCAATAACAAGAAAGGAAAATAAGCTAATTTTTGCTTATTCATGTTATAAACGTTTGTGTGTTAAATTTAAAATCAAAGAGATAGAATTTATATTCAGAATTTCTTTCTACCTTTGATTTGGTTATTGTAAAAACAAAAAAAATGAAAAAGAATTTTTTATATGTATCTTTCTTTGCTGCTGCATTTTTAGTGAGCTGTAAGTCAAACGAAGTAGAAGAAACTCCAGAAGTGGAAGTAGAAACAGAAGAAGTTGTTGAAGAGCCTGCTCAAGAAGATACAACAAAAACGGTTGAAGCTCCTGCAGAAGAGAAAAAAGAAGTAAAACAAGGAACTACTTCTAAAGCGGATAAAATCAAAAAAGAATTGACAAAAGAAGTTAAAGAGGTTAAAGCTACATCAACAACTTTGGGTGCAAAAGAAATGAAGCAAGCGAAAGAATTGACTAAAAATGTAGAAGAAGTAAAAACAAGTTCTGAGAAAGTTGTTAAAAGTGCGAAAGATATGAAAGCTGCTAAAGAAGCAGAAGATGCAAAAGGAGGGAATTAATCTTCCTGCATTTCGTATTGAAAAGTGTCCGAGTAATCGTGACACTTTTTTTTGTTTTTACATTTTATAAAAATGTGCAATAGCTTTAATTAGAATGATTTAAAATGAAATAGTTTAGTGAAAACAAAGGGATTAGTTTAAAATCAGTAACAGGTAAATAATTGGATAAATCTTTATAAAACATTTTGAATCCGTTAAATGCTTAACATTGACTATACCAATTTTTAGATTATTTAAACACGGATGATGAAATGGTTAATTTATATGTAAAGTAAGCGATATGAATTAAGAATAATGATTTGACTTATTGATAGAGTTGTAATGTTGGCAACTTTAGTTTGAAGAAATGATAAGTTACAATTACGTAATTGTACATTTCAAGCTTTGTAATGAAATATGTAAAAACATTACATCAATGATTCAATCAAAAAAAAAAAGACATAAAAAAACCCCGAACAATTGTTCGAGGTTTTCGTATAAAATCGTTTATTGATTACAATTTCACAAATTTGTTTACTGCTTTCAATCCGCTAACTGTTGTAGCTTCATACATGTAAACTCCACTGTTCAAGTTAGAAACGTCTACTTTGTTTCCATTCGCAGATGCAACAACTTTACCTTCCAAGTTGATAACTGAAACTGCAACTACATCTTCGATAGCTGTTACGTTCAATTCATTTACAGCTGGATTTGGGAATGCGCTCAATGAAATTGAGTTCAATTCAACAACTGATGAAGTTGGAGCACTCAAGAAGAAAGATCCAAAGTTGTTTGTAATTGGAGTTTCTGTACCAGGGTTTGTATTCAAAAGACCTGCTTCAACAATCACCATGATTTCATCACCTACGTTGAAACCAGTTTGATTTGTGTTCAAAGTTGGGATGCTCAAAGCACTTGATGGAATTGGATCACCAGAGTTCACTAATGGAACTGTTTGCGCGTTCAAAACCAACAAAGAAACTGATCCAGCTACTCCTGTCAATGAATAACTTTGTTCAGTGTTAAGATTAAAGTAATACAAAAATACAGTATCACCCAATACCATATCATCACCAGAGTGAGTAAATGTGAAAGAGATTTGTTGAGCTGTAGATTGCGGTACAGTAGACTCATTTACTGGAGTTTGAAGAGCCAATGATAAATCCATTGTTCTTTGACCGTAAGAAGTTGATGCAGCTAAAAACAAAGCTGCGATAGCGTAAATTTTTTTCATAGTTCTAATTTTATTTTTTTCAAAAGTACAACGATTTTTTTATAATAAGCGTTGGGTATAAAAAAAAACAAAAATTTTTTTATTTATTAAAATCACAACAAGTTTTCGTTAGTATTCTTTCATTTGTATTTTGTTGCGTAGAATTTTTATTTTCCCATCTTTTTCTAGTTGTTTTAACAGACGAGAAATGACAACCCGTGAAGAATGAAGCTCTTCAGCAATTTGTTGATGGGTGTATTCCAATTCCAAACTACCCGATATTTTAACTTTGTCCGTTAAGTATTTATACAAGCGTTGATCTAGTTTCATGAACGCCAAAGAATCAATGGCTTCAAGCATTTCTCCCAATCTACTTTGATACGATTGTAAAACGAAGTTGCGCCAAGATTTGTATTTGACCATCCATTCGTCCATTTTTTGAACAGGAATAAAAATCAATTCGGTCGGTTCTTCTGCAATCGCTCGGATTTCACTTTTCGTATTTCCCATACAACAGGTTAGGGTCATCGCACACGTGTCTCCTGATTCTAAATAGTAAAGTAAAAGTTCATCTCCTTGATCGTCTTCTCGCATGATTTTGATCGCGCCTTCCAACAACAAAGGCATAAATTCAATTTTTTGTCCGACATCTATGATTAAAGTGTTCACATCAAATTGACGGATTTTACCATATAATTCAATTTCTTTAAGTAGTTCTTCTTCAAATAAGTACCCGTAAGATTCTTTGATTTTATCGATCATGTTGTTCCTCTGTTTGTTTGAATTTTGTCAATAAAGTTAAATTATTATCGATTAAAACTGACAATTATCATCTTTTTGTTTGATGTCTGTCATGAATTTTTAGCGCTAAAAATAGTCAATTTGCAAATAAGATTTCATAGAGAGAGAAGGTGAATTGAGTTTTAAAGTTCATTGTTCGATTTGACGGATTTGTGGTTCTCTGTTAGATAATTTATCATTCAATAGTTAGGTGCTTTCTCTCTCTTATTTTCAATAGACTTATGGAATACTACACAGAAAAGGAAACAAAATGGTTGGAGGAATTTGAGCAAAAAATTGCGCAGGAAATCAAAATTGAACCGCGCGATTGGATGCCTGAGGAATATCGGAATCATTTAATTCGACAAATATCGCAACATGCCCACTCGGAGGTGATAGGGATGCAACCGGAAGGAATTTGGATTAATCCTGCTCCTTCGCTTCGTGCTAAAAAAATATTGCTTGCCAAAGTGCAAGACGAAGGTGGACACGGACTTTATTTGTATTCAGCTGCTGAAACACTGGGGGTTAGTCGTGATCAATTTATTCAGTGGTTACACCAAGGGAAAGCGAAATATGCGTCTGTTTTCAATTATCCTTCACTTTCTTGGGCAGACGTGGGCGCAATTGGTTGGCTAGTAGATGGTGCTGCGATTGTCAATCAGGTTTCATTGCAACGCACTTCGTATGGACCCTATTCGAGAGCGATGGTGAAAATTTGCAAAGAGGAATCGTTTCACCAACGGCAAGGGTACGAAGCTTTGTTGCAATTGGTGAATGGTACTCAAGCACAACGAGACATGGTACAAGATGCATTAAACCGTTGGTGGTGGCCAGCTTTGATGATGTTTGGACCGCACGATTCGGATTCTCCAAGAACCAATGTGGCGATGAAATGGAAAATCAAACGCGAAACAAACGATCACTTAAGGGAGAAATTTATTCAAAAAACCATTCCACAGGCAGAGTACCTCGGATTGACAATTCCGGATCCAGCTTGTAAAAAACGAGCAGATGGAACGTATGAAACGGGCGATATCAATTGGATCGAATTCTGGGATGTGATTCAAGGAAACGGACCGTGCAACAAAGAACGTTTGGCACATCATGTAAGCGTACATCAGGAAGGAGAATGGGTTCGAAAAACGGCGGAAGCATTTCGATTAAAAAACACAAAAACGGCATAAAGATGGAAATCAATGATTCACAAGGGCAATTGTGGGAAGTATTCTTACAAACCAAGCCAGGTATTGCTTTTAAACACGTCGGAAGTATTCATGCTTTTGACAAGGATTTAGCAATCAAGCATGCACGGGATACGTATACGCGACGAAGCGAGGGGACAGCAATGTGGGTAGTACCAAGCGCAGCAATTTCTGCTGTGTCAGTGGGTGAAGCAGAATCTTTCTTCGAACCCAATGATGATAAAATTTACCGTCATCCCACATTCTACACCATTCCTGCAGACGTGAAACAAATTTAAGATGGAAGCGATACATACATATTATTTGCGCTTAGCAGATGACACGCTACTTTTAGGGCAACAGTTGGGTTCATATTGTTCTTTTGCTCCCTATTTAGAAGAAGATTTAGCAATTGCCAACACAGCACTCGATTTAATCGGTCAGGCTGAATCGATCTATGCGGAGTTAAATAAACAAACACTCGGAGAATTTTCAGAAAGGTATTTGGTCTATCGACGAAATGCGAACGAATTTGTCAATCATCAATTAGTTGAACAGCCCCATCCGGATTTTGCTTACTTGATGGTCCGTCAATTTTTAATGGATAATTATCATTATCATCTCTATGAAGCTTTGTCAAAGTCAAAAGATCCGTTTCTTTTTGCTTTTGCGAATAAATCATTGAAAGAAGTGACCTATCATTTGCGTCGCAGTTCTGAATGGATGATTCGCTTGGGAGATGGAACAGACGAGGCACATGAAAAAACCCAAAAAGCAATCGATGATTTGTTTCCTTTTACAGATGCACTTTTCAAAATGGACGATATTGATTTGAGTTTGTTTCGCAAAGGAATTTCGGTAGATTTAGATGAAATCCAAACAGCTTGGAATCGAAAAATCAAGGAAATATTTTTTGTCGGTGGTTTTTCAATTCCCGAAAAATATGCACCGATTCTCGATGGAAGAAATGGAGTTCATACCATACATTTAGATCACATACTCGATGAATTACAATCACTGCATCGAAAAGAACCAGAAGCAATTTGGTTATAAGTTTCTTTTAGATGTGATTGTTTAAGAAAGTTCAATAGAGGTTGTCAGTTTTATTTCTGTCAACCTCTTTTTTTGTGTAAAACTTTCTTTATGAATCGATTTAGGTGAAAAAAAATGTCAAATTTCTTGGTAATGGTTTGAAATAAAACTACTTTGGTGAAACCCCTTTTGGGAACGAAACATAAAAGTATGAAGACAAAAGAAGAAATCGTTGAAAATTGGTTACCACGATATACAGGTGTTGAATTAGCCGATTTTGGAAACTATATATTATTGTGCAACTTTAAAAATTACGTCGAAAAATTTGCCGAAAAACACGGAGTCGAAGTGAAGGGATTAGACAAACCGATGCAAAGCGCAACCGCTGAAGGAATCACAATCATCAATTTTGGAATGGGAAGTGCGTCAGCTGCTACTTGTATGGATTTACTTTCAGCGATCAAACCGAAAGCGGTTTTGTTTTTAGGAAAATGCGGTGGTCTAAAAAAGAAAAACGAAGTGGGCGACTTGATTTTACCCATAGCCGCCATTCGGGGAGAGGGAACAAGCAATGATTATTTTCCGCCTGAAGTCCCAGCTCTTCCTTCGTTTGCTTTGCAAAAAGCCATTTCAACAACCATTCGGGATGTGGAATGTGATTATTGGACAGGAACATGCTACACAACCAACCGTCGCGTTTGGGAACACGATGAGGAATTTAAAATGTACCTAAAAAAATTGCGTGCCATGGCCATTGATATGGAAACAGCAACGATTTTTACCGTCGGATTCGCGAATGGAATTCCAACAGGCGCACTTTTGTTGGTTTCTGATCAACCTATGATTCCGGAAGGAGTAAAAACCAGTGAAAGTGATTCTAAAGTAACTTCGAAGTTTGTCGACCGACATTTGGAAATTGGTATTTCTTCCTTGAAACAATTAATCAATCAAGGAAATACGGTCAAACATTTGCGTTTTTAGAAAATTCGGTAAACCGGCAAACGATTCACTGTTGGTTCAAAATAAGGACTTCGTTCATAAATGAAAAACAAGATTTTCCATGGATTCTGAGCAAAATCAGGATCGGTGGATTTTTTTTGTTCCAATTCCAGTTTAATTTGAGGATTATTCTGAAGAATTTCTTTTGCTAAATCTTCGAAAACATAATCTGAAAAGTATTCTTTTTGCTGCAAATGCGAATCGAAGAAATTCCAAGCGAAATAACTATCTTCATTTCTCGGTTCGAGTACTTGAAATAGGAAATATCGGTTTGCTTGTTGTGTTGGAACGATGTAATCACCCGCTTGAAATGAGAGTTTCATGCGCATACTTTTTTTCTTCAAATTTCCGTGGATGTAATGCCCTTCATAGGGTTTATCTGGCGAAGAATAAGAAATAACTTGGTCTATTTCTACTTCGATCAGCGTATCTTTTGAAATTCGAATTAGCTCAATCTGGTTGGCTTTTAATCGATCGATAACAGCTGTTTGTGCTTGTTCAATGGCATAAAAACGAGGTATTTCAACCGAATCTGTTGCTTGAAAAGTTCCATAATAAGGTACTTTCTTCGTGAAAGGTTTGGATCGGTCATAGCTCAATCGTTTCAAACCTGTGACCTCGCTGATTGGATAGGAAGCTTCAAATCCCTTAAACCAAACAGAATCTACTTGATTTGTTCGTTCAAATTGAATCGGGAAAAAACGTTGATTTTGCATCCAGATTTGATGTTCTTTTCTAGCTTGAATAAGCATTTTTTGATTTTCCTTTACCCACAAAGTCGCTTCTTCCAAATAGATTTTTGTTGCTAAAACGCGTTGTTCAAATGGTTTTAACATGTGCGTTTCAGTTGTCACTGCAATTACACCAAAAAGCGATACATATCCGTTGGCATAGCGCGGTAAATCATTGAAACCAACAAGACCTTTTTCAGGAATATCCTCTTTGGGTTGAACATATTCTACTAAAGGAAAATTTTTCTTCTCCAACTTGCGGTACATGGATGGCTGGAAATTGTCATACGTTAAAGCTCGCAAACTAGGCGACATGCGTTCTTTGAGAGAGTGAATAATCGTTAAGGTGTATTGATAATCAGCACCGTTGCTGACATGTGTGTCAATAAATAAATCGGGACAAAATGAATGAAAGATGTGGGCAAAGGTAAAGGCATTTCGGGAATCCATTTTGATGAAATCACGGTTCAAATCTAAGTTTTTGGCATTTCCTCGAAAACCGTATTCTGCTGGCCCGATCTGGTTTGCACGACTGTGAGAACCTCGGTTTAACGATCCGCCCACGTTGTAATACAAGGTAAAAACGACACGAACATCTTGGGGGATTTTCCATTTTCCTTTCAGAAATTCTTCCGTTAATTGTCCGCAAGCATTCACACCATCAGGTTCTCCTGCATGGATTCCATTGTTAATGAAAATCGTTGATTTAGAAGATTTTTTCCAAGATGATAGCGAATCTTTTCCGTCATTTAAAACAACGACATAAATGGGTATTCCCGCATCGGACAAGCCTGCTGCATAGAGGGCAATTTGTTTGTTTTTCTGTTGAACAGAGTCATACCAATGAACTAAATCTGGGTAAGTTGGTGTTTGGTTTCCTTCAAAAAATTTGGTTTGCCCAAAGGAAAACGCACACACGGAAAGAAAAATCAGGAATGTCGAAATCTTCATTTAATTGGATTTGAAAACCGAAATTACACATAATCTGTTGTTTTTTTGTGTAAACGGAGCTTGAAAAAAGTGTGTTAATTTTTAATAATGTGAATCAACAATCCAAAAACATCGTTACCTTTCCTCCAAAAAAAGTATGTGGTGGTTATTCATTTTAGGAGTTCTCGGAACAATTGTTTGTTTTATCTTCTTGTTGGTTAAACAAAATAAAGGGTACTTGTTTGGACTTTTGGGGAGCATCGTTTTAATTATAGTTGCAGCGATTGGACTAGTTTCATCGGGTGTGTCGAAACTGTCAAGTAAAATGAAAAAAGGCTTCAAGGAAATAGAAAAAACAGCCGAAAAATGGGAAGAAGAAATGCCCAAAGACGAGGAACGACTTTATCAGGCTTTGTTCAACAAAGAATTGGGTGAATGTGTCATTTTTGAAGAATCGTACCGAGAAAATAATTTTACAACGGATTTTTACTGGGCTAAAATAGCAACTTGTCCGGAAGAAATTCGCGAAATTTTGAAGAAAAATTCCTACGAAAAAGAACGAATTCAAACGCAAAACTTGGTTGTTGTTGGAACACCTCACTTAGATTGGTTTCAACCGAAATCATTGGGTAAAGAAATCCATCATTTTACGTTTCGAAATGAATCCGAAAAAGCATACCACGAAATGTTTTTATCCGCAGATTCTACTCAGTTGTTTTTGAATTACCAGAAATTGGAAGTCGATTTCGATTAAGAAAAAAATCATTCAATGTTAAATCGTTCCAGGTAAAACCCAATTTTTCTAGTTTTTCAGGGTAAACGAAGCGACTTTTGACAATTAATTCTGTTTCAGTTCGAATCAAAAAAGCACCGATTTCCAAGATCCATTTCGGTGCTGGAATTCCTATTTTTTGTCCCACAAACTGGCGAACTTGTTTCATGAAATCACGGTTTTTAACTGGTTTCGGTGTGGCAAGATTCATAATTCCAGAAACGGATTCTTGTTCAATCAAAAACAAAATAGCTCGACCAAAATCTTCACTGCTGATCCAACTGATAAGTTGATTTCCTGATGCTTGTTTACCTCCTAAGCCGAGTTTTGCTAAGCGAAGAAAAGGAACCAAAACACCCGCTTTTTCATTCAAAACAAAGGAAGTACGCAAAGCGATTTGTCTTACATCCGCAAACTGAAATTGGAAAAAACACGCTTCCCATTGTTTGCAAACTTCGACCGAAAAACCCGAACCGAGAATTCCATTTTGCTCCGTCATTGGTATGTTTTCTTCGTGTTGATAGATGGTGCCACTCGTAGCATTGATCCAAATACGGGGTTTTACTTTTGTTTGTTCAATTGCTTTTCCCAAAATTTCGGTCGATTCCAATCGCGATGCAAAAATGGCTTGTTTGTTTTTCTCGTGGTAACGACAGTTGACTGATTTTCCAGCTAGATTGATCAGAACGTCTGTTTCTTCCAATACTTTTTTCCAATCACCGAGTGTTTTCCCGTCCCAAAGATGTTGATGGACAAGTGAAAGACCAACCGATTTTTGTCGGACCAATACGTGGATTTCATGCTCTTTGTGCCATTGAGCAATCAATTCTTTTCCAATGAAACCGTTGGCTCCTGCGATGACTATTTTCATGATTATAATTGAAATACAAGTGGATAAATAAAAAGTCGAAAAACAAACCAACTAAGGGTCAACCAGCTTGAAAAACCCAAAAGCCGAACCCGTTTGAAGTGCATTTGAAACATGATCCAATTAACCATTCCATAGCAAAACACACCCAACAATTCGGTTTGTATTCCGATTTTTGACAGAACGGTTAAACCAAGGTGGAAAAATAAAAGCAGCAATGCGCCAAACAAGGAAATGAAACTCAATTGACCCAAATAATCGTATCCATTTCGCTGTTTCAAGGAGTAAAACACGATTCCCTGAAAGACCAATTGAGCAAGGAATAAGACAAAATCAGGAACTGGATTTTCTACTAAATAAGTCGAAAAATGACTGTGGAAATAGTTTGTTACCGAAACATGCACAACCAACATGGAAACCAGTATGAAGAGAATTCGCCAAAACCAATTTTTGCTTGGCTCGCAGGCACAGGCTGTTTCACATGGTTTGCTGGGAGCAATCAGTTTTCGGTTATAACTGATGAAACTATACAAGTGCGTCAACAAAAAATGAATGACTGGCCATTTTCCGATTTTTTCCATCCACGAATAGCGTTGACCAAGTATGTGAAGTAAACTATCGATTCCGTAAAATACGTGTTGGTTCTTTGGATCAAGTAAAGCGATTTTGTTTTTCGCTTTTTCCATGTCAAAATCAATGATTTTCTGATCGAGCACTTCTTGATACGGTTTTCTTCCTGCTTCAGTCAGCAAACCCAATTGAATAAATTTTCCGGTATACCAACAGCAAAACGGACAATCGGCATCGTACACTAAGACTTTTGTTTCCATCTTTTTGGTGTTTTGTTTTACAAATATATTAAACTTTCAATAATTATTGAAAGTTTAGGAAGATATTTTTTTTTTCAGAAGCCAGAATTTTAAAAAATACTAGTAATTTTATAATGAATGAAATGGTCTAGAAATTTTGAAAAATGTACGAGTTGCAAAACGACAATACTTAAGCACAAAGGAAATGGATTGTGTACAAGATGTTACGATACATATAGACTAATCAAAAAAGTAGAAACATCTACAAATTTAAAACTCGAATATAGTGGATATCTTGCATTCAATGACTTGAAGAATTTTGATAAATTTGATAAAGTAGAACAAATTGAACTTATAAAACAAACAATTTTATCAAATAGAATTTATGACCTAGTTTTATATGGAAAAATTGAAAACCAAGAACTACAATGCGATGTGATGAGAATTGAAGATATATATCGTAGAATAGCTCAAAAAGCAAATTGTAAACAATATTCGAACACGGGTAAAATGACATTGTTTATGAAAGAGTTTGACGAAAAACAGAGAAAAATTATAGTTTTAAGTCTGCTGAAAATACTAATTTTAAAATGAAGAAAATGAAAATGAAAATCAACTCTACGTACATTTTTCTAAATACTATAACTCTGTTTTTGTTTCTTTCTTGTTCCAACAAATCACATGAAATAGACGAAAACCTTAAAAACTACATTGTAAATAACTTAGTTGATGATCCTTCGGGATTTGAAATAACAAATAGAGAATTAAAAAAAACGCATAAATTTAACTTTGATAGATACAGCAACGAATATCATAAAAATGTCTATACTTTTTTAACAATTCAAAAATCAGATTTCACTTACTCAGAATATAATTACATTAACAAACTTTTGAACGAAGAATTTTTGAATAGACTCTATACTATCTTAAAAACTTATAAATCAATAAACATCGAACTTGATGAATTTTTATTTTACATTAAGTTGTCTTCACAAAAGTCAAAAATTTTAAAATACCCCAAAGATGCATTTGATCTGAATAATGAAAATTATGAAAAGAAAACTTTCAAATTATCTGGTGGGTATATGATACTTAGAGGTGATGTTATTAGAAGCCTTTTAGAAATTATGAATTTTGAAATAAAAAGAAAAATACCTAAACCACCTAAGAACATTACTAATAAGGATTGGACTCCTCCATCAGATGCATCAGAGGTTAAAAATACAAAAGAGACTGTTATTTCTGATGAACAAAGTACTCAAGTTAAACCTTGGGAACAATTTGAATATAATTCTAACATTTTTTCAAATTCGGAAATAGAGTCTTTTTACAAATCAGATTTAAACGAAATAATTACATTATTTGTTAAAAAGAAGCATGAAATCTCAGGAATCAATATCATAAAAATAAAGGACGCACTAATTACCAAATATCCTGTTTTTCAAAATGAAAAGATTTCAATAAAAAAAGTGAGTGAAAATGAAAACATAACTTTATATGAATACTACATTACAACAAGACAAAAAATTGATGGTAACTTGAAATTAGTGAAATACCATGCATTCATTAATAAAGATTTAATGGTCGTAAAAATTGAACAAATATGAATAGTGAACAAGTAATTTGTATTTTTAAATACAACACAAATAAAGATAATGAAACTAAATATATCTTTCATGAAAATGATTCAAACATATTTTTCACTTTTACGCAAGAAAACAATGTATTAAATGTAAATCAAAGTCTAGAAGATAAATCGGTTTTTTTTCAAAAAGAAAATTTTTATACGAAAAATGAGTATTACGAGTTTTTAGACAGAATAACAAACTCGTTTGAATATGCTGAAAATGTTATTCTTATCTCATATAACCCCAACTTACCAGAACGAAATTATTTTTTTAAAATGAAGATTCCTTTTTCAACATTTGAGGAACAAAATATACCTGAAATTAATTTTTGTTTATCTATTGAATCTTTATTTCAAAAAACAACAAACATTCAAGAAAATCAGTTTTTACATCCATTAACTAAAAATCAAATAAAACTTCTTAAAGTCAGATAAATTATAATGATTAATTTGAAATATTAAATTTAAGATTGGATCGAATAGGGGGAAACGTGCTTTCAGTTGTCTTGGAACAAATGTTATTATCTTTGGAATTGAAAATAAGTGAAAATCAGGTGAAAGACACGGAGGTAATAGCAGCTTGGAAAGTCGGAGACACAAAAATAGTTGAGATGCTGTTTAAAACGTATTATCACCCCTTGGTCAATTATTGCCGTACAATAGTGCGGGATGAAGCAGAAGCGGAAGACATTGTTCAACAAACATTTGTTCGCTTTTGGGAAAAACGAGCTGTATTAGAAGTACATACTTCTTTGCGTTCCATGCTCTATCAATCGGTTCACAACGCGAGTTTGAATCGAATCAAACACCTTAAAATTCGCATGAAACATCAATCGGAAATCGAAGCAAACACCGAAGTTTCACCGGTGACACCGATTCAACAGGTTCAAGTGAAAGAATTTGACGAAAAATTGCAGGAAACCATTGCAGGTTTGCCCGATCAATGTCGAAAAGTGTTTCAATTGAGTCGTTTTGAAGGGAAAAAATACCAAGAAATTGCCGATGAATTGGGGATTTCAATCAAAACGGTCGAAAATCACATGGGAAAAGCCTTGCGGATTTTGCGTGAGTCTTTGCAGGCGTTTCTTCCTTTATTACTCATTTTTTTAATTCCTTGTTTATGATGCGAAATTGGAATGACATGGATGCGCTCATCAGCAAGTTTTTAGCAGGTGAAGCAAGTCCCGAAGAAGCGATGGAGTTGGAAGATTGGAAAGCACATTCTTCTGAAAATCAAACGTACTACGATTCTTGTGAACGTATTTTCTTTCGTGTTCCAACCAAAAACGGAACGGAAAATGCGTGGAAAAAAGTGGAACGTGAACTGGAATTGAAACCCATACGACGAATTTCACCATCAACTTGGGCGTGGGCTGCAACTTTTTTACTGCTCGTTGGTGTTGGAAGTTTGTGGTTTTTGAATCAACATAATTTTTCGGATAGAACTTCTGTTCTAGCTGGAAAACAAAGTAAAAACATTCGGTTGGAAGATGGTTCGTCGGTTCGTTTACAAGCAAATAGTTCGTTGGAATACGATCAAAATTACAACAAAACGAATCGAAAAGTGTATCTGAAAGGTTCAGCCTATTTTACGGTGGATCACAACGAACAAAAACCGTTTATCGTAGAAATGGAAGAACTTTTTGTCAAAGATTTAGGGACAAAGTTTGATATTCAACGAGGAGAAGATACGATTTTTATTCGCGTGGATGAGGGAGAAGTATTGGTATACAACCACAAAAATTTAAAAATTCATTTGCAAGCGAACGAAAGTGCATATTACGTGATTTCGAATGGCTCGTTTAAAATTACGGTTGAAAACGATTCGTACGAACGCAAAGGTCCTATCAAACTTATTTTTGAAAAACAACGCTTGAAGTCCGTGATTGAAAGCTTGAAAAATTTGTACAAAGCGGATATCCGTTTGGGAAATACAGCGATCGAAAACTGCGAATTGACCACCGAATTCAATGACGAAGAATTAGAATTTGTGCTTGAAATCATCGCGGAAACACTCGGTTTAACGCTGGAGAAAAAAGACCAATTTTACCAACTAAACGGACAGGGATGTTAAGAAAGTTATTACTTTTCATGGGTGGAATGATGTTTTCTACCTTCATGCTTTTCGGTCAGTCGTATTTGGAAAAAACAGTCTCACTTTCTGTATCGAATCAAACCTTAGAAAGTGTTTTTAAAAGCATTTCAAAACAAACCGGCGTGATTTTTTCGTACACTTCCTTCAACAATCAACGACGAGTTTCGTATGCTTGTCAGCAAAAAAGATTGAAACTGGTTTTGGATGATTTGTTGTTAGGACACTGTTCGTACAAAGTAAAAGACAAATACATCATTCTGAATTGTACTGAATCGCTTGCCAAAAAGAAACCGACCAATCCGAAAGTGCAAGTGGCAGGTTGGGTGATCGATCACGAAAACGAGCAGGCAATTGAACACGTCAGTGTATACATCAAAAGCAGTAAACACTCTTGTTTGAGCAATTCGAAAGGATTTTTTCAATTGGAAATTCCCTTCGTGAATGATGGGATTTTGGTTTCATTCGCTAAGTTTGGCTTTGTGGATACAACCATTTGGGTGAAAAAGGCATCGTCGACTTCACTGCGGATTCAACTGAAGAAAATAAGTAATTCATTGCCCACTCAAATTACCGCCCAAGAGGATGCCTTGAAAGCAAGTGAGTTCGTTCAAACTGAACCGCGCGATTCGGTGATTGAATCCGAAGAAAAATTTCCAACTGTTCGCATTTGGGAACAAAAGTTGATTGCTTTCCTGAACGAAAAATACCGCAAAATTCGGGAAGACAACGAAAACCTAAAAAACATTGGCGATACCTTGTTTTCGAATGTGTCTTTTGGTTTGTTTCCTCCTTTGAGTACCAATCGCTTGTTGGGTTACAATACTGTGAATAACGTTGGAATCAATTTGTTGGTCAGTCATTCGAAAGGGGTTCGCAGCTTTGAATTTGCTGGATTGTCCAATTTCACCTTTGGGGATGTTCAATATGTTCAGTTTGCGGGATTGTCTAACCTGGTAAAAGGAGATGTTTTGGGCGTTCAATTTGCGGGTTTAACCAATGTGAACCAAGGAAATTTGGATGGATTTCAGTTGGCAGGAATTTACAACCAACAAGTGGGGGATTTGAACGGATTTCAATTGGGAGGAATTGCTAATTTGAACGTGGGGAACTTCCAAGGCTTTCAGTTAGGGGGAATTGCGAACGTGCAAACACAAGAAATGAGTGGAATGTCGTTGGCTGGAATTGTGAATTATACCCGTGGAAAGTCGTACGGATTTTCGTTGGCCGGCATTACAAACATTAGCGAACAAGAACAATATGGAATGCAATTTTCGGGAATCACTTCGATCAGTCGCGGGAATTTGTATGGAGTTCAGCTTTCGGGAATTGCAAGTGTTGCGGATACCGTTTATGGCGTTCAATTTGCGGGTATTTTGAATCGTGCAAACGTGGTGTATGGAACGCAATTTGGATTGGTGAATGTTGCCCGTGACTATCAGGGAGTGCCATTCGGATTTTTCAGTTACTCCCGAAAAGGATACCACAAACTCGAATTGGCTTACGACGATTTTCAGTTTTCGACACTTTCTTTCCGAACGGGTGTGAATGCTTTCCACAACATCTTTATCGCTGGCGTCGAAACCAAAAAAGACGTCCCTTTTTGGACAGTGGGGTATGGAGTTGGTTCGGCCATTCGCATGAGTAAAAAACTGTACTTGGGACTGGATGTAACAGGGCAGACGATTCAAGCACGCACATCAAACAACTGGAACGATGCTTTCATACTCGGAAAAGGCTTTGTAGGTTTGGAATACCGACCGATTGAAAAAATCAATTTCTTTGCCGGCCCAACGTGGAATGTGTTGGTCACCGATGTGGCGAATACATCGAGTTGGAACGCGATAAGCACCCTTTCTCCCGATTGGATGTTCGATGAAATTTCCGGCAACACACAAGTCCGCATGAATCTCGGATTCAAAGTAGGTGTGCGGTTTTTCTAGTGTAATTTAGCTTTCCCGTAAATTTCAAAACGAAAACTTCAATGCGATGATATTCAGTTCTTAGTAAGGAAATTTTTTTCGTTTTGGGTGAGGGAAATTTGTTATATTTACTGAGTTAAAACGAAATAATTATTTGCAAAACCTGCGCTTATTTTGCTGTAAAAGGAT
>CAYRMV010000021.1:0-31978 GCA_964425255.1 uncultured Flavobacteriales bacterium | reverse complement strand
CATGTCAGGCATTGTCTTTGTTTCTAGTGGACCTACGTTTTTAAACACTTCGTTTGGAACTTCTTTTGAATAAACGCCCAATTGTACTGTAAAGAATAATCCACGTTCACGATCCAAAGATTGACCTGAATCTGGAACCAAATCTTTGATTTCTCTTCCTTTCGTATCCACACGTACATTTGGAGTAGTGTTTGGTTCTTCATCAAATTTATTTGCTACACCATCATTATCATCATCTTGAAGATCTTTTTCAATTTGAGCTTGTTTTTCCTCCATCGTTGTCACCTTTGAATTAAGTTCCTCAACTTTATCATTCGTTTTCAATAGTACTTCCTTCAATGAATCTAGTTCTCTTTTCAATGGATCTACAGGAATGTGCCAATCAGCATGTTGTCTATTTTTACCTAAATAGATAGCTACACCAGCTGTGACATGTGCTTGATAACTATCAAACCCTCCAGATGATGTTTTTGATTTGAAATCGTATGTTCTCGATTGCATCATGTTTCCCTGAAACGCAATATCAATTTGCAAAGCCACTTTATTTGTCAATCGAATTTGAGGTGTTACACCCAAAACGGCAGAAATAGTTTTATCAGATCCTTTAATAATTGTAATCTTATCTTCAGATAATGTTGAAACACCTGCTCCAACTCGACCAAGCAAACCAAATCTACTTGACCATTGATTGAATTTTAACACTTGCCCCAAATTTATCACTCCATTTACAATGAAACGTGTTTGGTATGTTTTGAAATCAAAATTGGTTCGATCATTCGAAAACTGATTTAAACCCAAGTCCAATGATAAACCAGCATTATGATTAAACATAAAGCGCGTATTTAAACCAGCACTAAATAAATTAACGGGCTTAGTATAATAACCTGTTGTAAATGGTGCAAAAGGTTTATTTACTCCAAAATAAGGCTCAATGGACCATTTGTTGTATCCTTCTTGAGCTTGAAGCGATGTTGTTGCCAAAATCAACCCAGCGGATAACGTAATTAGACTTTTCTTTTTATTTATCATATTCGTGTAGTTATAGTCTTTTCGACATTACTCTGCATGGATACGAGGCTAAAAAGAATAAGTTACGTTTTCTTACAAAAAAATTAAATTTACACTTGTTCGTCGATAAAAAAGCACTACTTATCGTTTAATTTTGTTTTAAACTCTCGGTGAGAACCATCAAAAATAGTATACTTTCGGAAGCTACACATTAAATCGCCATTGTATATCGGAATTTTGCGATCTGGTTTTAATCCAACCTGTTTCAAAGCGTCTTCATTCGATGAAATCACCCAACAAGCATAGCCCTTCATTTCTTGTTTGAACCAATCACCTAGTTTTTTATACATCTCTTCTACTTGCTCCCCGATTCTCTCTCCGTAAGGTGGATTACAAAGTAAAACTCCTTTTTCACCTGGACGTTTTACCTCATCAAAAGAAGCAGCTGATAATTCGACAAAACGACCAACAGGTAAGCCGCGTAAATTGCGTTTTGCTCGTAACATCGCTTGACCATCAATATCAGATCCAACAATATTAAAATCAAATCCAGTACATTTTCGATTAGCAGCTTCGTAAATTTCGTTCCACAAAGAAGCATCAAAATTTTTTAAATTTTTAAACGCGTAATGTGTTCGTTCGATGTTGGACGGGATATTTGCAGCCCATAAAGCTGCTTCGATTAATATCGTTCCTGAACCACAGAATGGATCAATGAAGTTAGATTGTCGATCCCAACCACTCAATCGCAATAATACAGCAGCAGTCACTTCGTTTATTGGTGCTTCTCCCGTTTCAACTCGATATCCTCGTTGAAATAAAGGCGCTCCACTGGTATTCAACGAAATTGTACACCAATTTTCCCGAATGTGAATATCAAATACCAATTGAGGTGTTTTCAATTCTACATTAGGACGTTCATTTTCTACCTTTCTAAACGTATCAACAATCGCATCTTTTACCAAGAGATACGGATATTGCGTATGAGAAAACAAGGTCGATTGAACAGCTCCTTTCACTGCAAACGTTTGATTTACTTTGAAATATTTTGTCCAATCAATCTTCATGGCTTGCTTATACAGATCTTTGTCATCTTTGATCCGAAAAGCAGCTATCTCTACCAAAACAGACATCGCACAACGCAGGTGTAAGTTCAAAAAATAAACATCTTTCCATGTCCCTTTTAATTGAATTGCACGTTTTATAACGGTATATTCTGTATAACCTAACTCTTGTAATTCTGCTTCTAAAGCTACTTCACCACCAAAAATGGTTTTAATTGTGATTGTATTGATTTCCATTCTATTTGAGGGTCGGCATCGACCATTTAAAATAAACACTTGAAATTCGAATGGCAACGATGGATATTACTCCCAAAACCATTCCTGTTTCATATTGAATTTGCATCCGATGAATTCCTATGTAAAACAAGCCTCCTATCAATGCTGCGGTTGCATATATTTCTTTTCGAAAAATAAGTGGGATTTCATTGCACAAAACATCTCGGATCACTCCTCCAAATGTGGCAGTAATTACACCTAAAAACAAGCAGGTTACGGGAATTTGCCCAAAATTTATTCCTTTTTGAATCCCTACTATTGTGAATAATCCTAATCCCAAAGTATCAAATAAGAAAAATGTTTTCTTTAGATGCATCAATTGCTTTTTGAATAATATACCAACAATTGCCCCGCCAATGGCTGCAAAGATCAAGTAACTAGATTCCATCCAACGAACTTCTGTGTTCAACAACAAGTCTCGAATTGTACCACCGCCCAATGCTGTAAAAAATGCAACAACCACTCCACCGAAATAATCCAAGCGTTTGTCTGAAGCAGTCAACAAACCACTAATGGCAAAAACAAACACACCGATATAATCCAATATTGTTAAAAGCATTCGACTTCTTTGGGCTCAAAGGTACATCAAATCCTACGGATAATAAAGTCTTGCTACAAAGTATACCCTTTCTAGAATAATTTTACGCGTTTTTCCAACTTACCCAAGGTTTTTGCGTTCTAAATTGTAACAGTAGTAAACTATTTACATTGGGAACAAATCAATTTCTGTTAAAATCAGTAAAAAAGATTCATTTTATTTGTGCAATTTTGTGGAATAACTACTTTTGTTCCTCATCAAATAACGTAAAATTGTCACTCAACCGCCTAGCATATTATCGACTTATATTTGTTAGTTTTTTTCTGACATTTCATTCTTTTGCTTTCACTCAACAAATTGGATTGGTTCTCAGCGGTGGTGGTGCTACAGGTTTTGCTCATATTGGAGTGATAAAAGCACTGGAAGAAAGAGGAATCCCAATAGATTATATTACTGGAACTTCCGCAGGTGCTTTGGTTGGATCCATGTATGCAATAGGTTATTCTCCAGCTGAAATAGAAGCTTATGTTTTAAGCGATGTATTTCAATTGATGGCTTCAGGTAAAGTAGAAAAAAAGAGAGAATTTTTATTTCAAAAAGAAGACTGGGATGCAAGCATGATCGAATTGGGATTTTCAAAAGATAGTATCTTCCAGAAATCATTGCCTACTAATTTCATTACTCCTACGCTACTCGATTTTGAGATGATGCGTTTACTTGGAACAGCAAGCGCTTCTGTTGAAGGGAATTTTGATCAACTATTTGTCCCCTATCGCTGTGTTGCTTCGGATATTACAAACAAAAAAAGTATTGTTTTTTCAAACGGAAACTTAAACGAATGTGTCCGTGCTTCTATGACTTATCCTTTTTTTGTTAATCCAATTCGAATCAATGGAACTTTGTTGTTCGATGGTGGTTTATACAATAATTTTCCTAGTGATGTGATGTATCAAGATTTTCTTCCCGATTTTATCATCGGAAGCAATGTTTCTGGAAATGCTGCTCCACCAACAGAAGACAATTTAATCAGTCAACTTACAAACATGTTGATGTCGCAATCTAACTATGCCATCCCATGTGATGTTGGTCTGATGATTGAACCCAAAACAGATGTCAGTACGTTTGATTTCGGTGATGTAAAACGAGCAATTGATGCTGGATACGAAGAGACAATTCGCTTAATTGACAGTTTAGGAATTGAGTTTACAAGAAAAATAAGTACTGATGAATTAAACACTCGAAGAAAAATTTTTAAAGATAAAATCAAGCCTTTACACATTTCTTCTATAAACACTTTCAATACCAAAGGAAATGATGTTTCGTTTGTACGAAAATCTATTTTACGAAATACACAAAAAACTACCTTAGACGAAAGTCTTTTTACAAAACGCTACTTTCGAACAGCATCCGCACCCCAAATTGCCTATTTGTATCCCAACCTAGAATTAAAAAAAGACTCAACGTATACGCTTAATCTTCAAGTCCGTAAATCCAAAGATTTTAAATTAGAGGTTGGAGGACATTTCTCATCAAGACCAATCAATACAGGTTATATTGGTTTAAATTACTACCACTTAGGTAAAATGGCCTACAAAGTGAAAGCAGAATCTTATTTTGGAAAATTTTATGGCTCTGCAAAACTGAGTGCCGATTGGCAGGTTCCTTTGTACTATCCTGTTTCTGTTTCACCCTATTTTGTTTTAAATCGATGGGATTTCTTTCGTAGTTCAGCAACGTTTTTTGAAGATGTAAAACCTTCATTTCTTATTCAAAATGAAATGTACTACGGATTGGAAATAAAACATCCCTTAGGAAACACAGCAATAAGTAAATGGGATATTCGCATTTTTGATTTAGATGACCAATATTATCAAACAAGTACTTTTCTAAGTACAGACACATCAGATATCACACAATTTTATGGAAATGTTTTATCTTGGAAAGTCGAACAAAATTCACTCAATCGCAAACAATTTGCCCATTCTGGATCTCTTTTTTTGTTTCAAGCAAGGCTAGTGAATGGAGAAGAAAAAAGTATTTCTGGGTCAACTAGTCAAACGAATTATATCTTTTACAAAAGACATCAGTGGATCAATATGCAAGCAGAATTCCAACACTTTTTGATCAATACTTCTGCTTTTCATTTTGGTATTCATGGTAAAGCTACGTTTAACAGCCAATCTTTGTTTCGAAATTATACCGCTACATTACTCGCCATGACTGCTTTCTCCCCTCTACCAGACATGTTGACTCTTTTTCAAGCTCCATATCGAGCTCCTCAGCATGTTGGTTTGGGTACAAATGTAATTTTCACCATACGTAAAAACATCGATATTCGCTTTGACGGATATGTCTATCAAGCTTTTAAAGAAGTAGTCGAAAATCCAGATGGTACCATTCAGTATTCTACTTCGTTCCCAAAACAACGTTATTTCGCTTCCGGCTCACTGATTTACAGCAGTATATTTGGTCCTTTGCGCTTTACTGCAAACTATTTCCCAATCTACAATGGAAACTTGAATCGAGAAGTTACTTTTCAAGTTAGTTTTGGTTACTTACTCTTTAACGAACGAGCAATAAGGTAATCAATTTTCACAAACAAACTAGATGATAAACACGAAAAATCTTTCTAATGTATGGGATAAGATTCAAGTTTATCATACAATCAAAACAAGATATTTTCCTATTTTTGGCAAAAAAATGAACATGGAAAAAATCATCTGTGGAATTCAACAAATGGGAATTGGAGTTCCGAATGTACCTGAAATTTGGGCGTGGTATCGCCGCTTTTTTGGTGTTGACATCAAAGTTTTTGAAGATGCTGCTGAAGCTCCACTCATGACAAAATATACAGGTGATAAAGTGCAAGCTCGTACTGCTACTTTAGCTCTTAGCATGGAAGGTGGCGGTGGATTTGAAATCTGGCAATATACTTCCCGCGGAACCGAAAAAGCAGATTTTGAAATCAAAGCTGGAGATTTTGGGTTGTTTATGTGTAAAATCAAATCCCGAAATGTAGCTGATTCTTATGCCTATTTTCAAAAAAACGGCGCTCAAATCGTTTCTGAATTGTGTAAAACACCGGAAGGAAAACTACATTTTATAGTCCAAGATCCAAACGGAAATTTATTTGAAATCGTCGAAGGACTAGGTTGGTTTTCAGACACCAAGTTTGAAGCAAAAACAGGAGGCGTTGCTGGTACAGTGATTGGCGTAAGTAACATTGAAAACGCTCTAAAACTTTATGCTGATGTTCTTGGCTATTCGCAAATAGTGTATGATGTTACTGAAAAAATGGATGCTTTCAAGCAAATTCCGGGCGGTGAGCATACTTTTCGTCGTGTTTTATTGAGACATCCACAAGAGAGACAAGGTCCTTTTTCAGAACTTTTGGGACCAACAGAAATTGAATTAATTCAAGCAATTGACCGAACTGACTGTCGTAAGATTTTCGAAAATCGCTACTGGGGCGACTGGGGTTTTATCCACTTGTGTTTCGATATTCAGGGAATGGACAAGTTGCAAGAAGACTGCCAAAAAGCGGGTTTCCCTTTCACGGTTGATTCAGGAAAAACTTTTGACATGGGAGAAGCCGGTGGACGTTTTAGTTATGTAGAAGACCCGGATGGAACATGGATTGAATTTGTTGAAACACACAAAGTTCCCATCATGAAAAAACTTGGTTGGTACATCAATCTAAAAAACAAAGATCCAAAAAAACGTTTACCCCATTGGATGTTAAAATCCATGCGATTTAACCGTGTAAAAGGATAATCGAACAAATTCAGTTGATTGAATGGTATGCTTTTCTGATTCAACGGTCAAGCTAATTCAATCGTTTGTTGTATATTTGAAGTTCAAACTAATATTGTTAAAATGAAATTACGCCATTGGCTCATAGCTCTTCCACTTGCATTAACGGGTTTAGTATTTAACGCTTGCAATGAAGATATTGATTTATTGGATTCAGGCGAGGAAACAGCTGTTGTTTACGGTTTATTAAATTCAGCAGATTCTATTCACTATATCAAAATAAATAAAGCATTTTTAACAAACGATAATTCTCTAGTTACTGCTTCCATAGCTGATTCTAACTACTTCAATCAAGTGGATGTTGTGATCAAAGAAGTTACAGCTGGGGCTGTTACTCGTACTTGGAATTTACAAGATACAACGATCGAAAACAAAGAACCTGGCGTATTTTATTGCCCACAACAGAAGTTGTATTATTTCAAAACAACCAGTCAAAACAAACTACTTGCAGAACCAAATGTGGAATACATCATGGAAGCAAGTATCAACAACGGTGCTTTTGTAATTTCTGGTAAAACTCAAATCGTTTCCGGAATGGCTATTTCGAATCCACAATTCAATGGCTCGTTTAGCTTTGCACAAAATAACGTGGAACTGAATGGGTACAAAAACTACACTTTAAACTTCAATGCTGGAAAATCAAAACGATTAGAAGTAAACTTACAAATCTTAATTGATGAACATTTCAACGGGAATCCAGTACAAAAATCATTCATGTGGCGTGTTGGGACAATTGATGAAAATGGCTTAAATACGGGAACACCAAACAAATCCATGTCTATCAATGGAGAGTTGTTTTACAATGCAATCAAACAAAATGTTACCAACGACCCTTCAATCGACCGAAGAAGATTACGCAGTATTTATGTCGTTTTGACAGGTGCTTCCGAAGATTTGAATAAATATTTGACTGTCAATCAACCTTCGTCGTCTCTTGCACAAAACAAACCTACATTTACCAATTTGACAGCAACCAACGGCAGAAAGGTAATAGGTATTTTCTCTTCTAGAAATACTGTTTACAATTATTTGAGAGATACGGATATGGCAGGTTCAGGTCTTCGAAGAGTTATCGATCAAAACTCTGTGAAAGAACTTTGCCAAGGTGCAATCACTGGTAATTTGTTGTTCTGTAGTACTCACCCGGGTGATGCAGTTCAAAATTACTTTTGTGATTAAAAGATTTCAATAATAGATAGAAAAGATGCCCGAATTTCGTGGCATCTTTTTTTTGCCCTTACTTTTTTCAACAATCGATTTCTGTTCAAATTGGAGTTCGTACCTTTACACTATGTCTGAAAGAAAAACCCTTTTTGCGGATATTATTCTCCCTGTTCCCATTCGAAATGAATTTACTTACCGAATTCCTTTCGAGATGAATGACTTCATATCAGCTGGAATGCGCGTCGTAGTTCCTTTTGGTAAAAGCAAGTTATATACGGGAATTGTCAGTAAAATTCATGAAACTGCTCCTCAAAACTATCAGGCAAAATACATTGAACATTTACTGGATGAAGAACCGATTATCACCAAAAATCAATACCAATTTTGGCGCTGGATTTCTGGTTATTATATGTCGCCAATTGGAGACGTGATGAATGCCGCTTTGCCCTCCAATTTCAAATTAGCTTCAGAAACAAAAATTGTTTTTCATCCTGAATTTGATGGTAAAACACAAGGTTTAACGGAACGACAAATTGCCATTGTTGAAGCGCTGGAAGTGCAAGAATCGCTTGATTTGAAAACCATTTCCGAAATTGTTGGGATCAAAACCATTCACCCGATTATCAATGAATTAATCCAATTGCGTGTTTTGATTTCCATGGAGGAATTAAATCAAAAGTACACACCGAAAACAGCCTTGTACTACTTCTTTGCAGAACAATTTCAATCCGAAGAAGCCTTACAAGTTTTATTGGCTGAAATGGAAATCAAAAAATCAAATGCAAAACAAATTGATGCATTGATTGCCATGCTACAACTCGGCGATTTTTCAAATGGCTATCACATGCCTGTGTCCAAAAAGGACTTAGAGGAAAAACAAATCTCCCTTTCAGCCCTTCAAACGCTTGAAAAAAAAGGAATTCTATTTTCTGAACGACTTCAATTGGATCGAATACAATCTTTCGGAATCGAATTGAAAGAAAAAAAAGAACTAAGTAAAGCACAAAATAATGCTTTAGAAGAAATTCGATCCAACTTTAAAACATTGGATTATTGTTTGCTTCATGGTGTTACAGGTTCTGGTAAAACAGAAATTTATGTAGAACTCATTGCAGAGCAACTAGAATTGGGAAAACAAGTGTTATTTCTTTTACCTGAAATTGCTTTAACCACACAATTAATTCAACGTTTATCCGCTTATTTTGGCGATCTTGTTGGGGTTTATCATTCCAAATTCAATCAAAATGAACGGGTTGAAATTTGGAATCATGTTCTAAAAAATGATCCAACCAAATTTCGAATTATTTTAGGTGCCCGCTCATCCATTTTTCTTCCGTTTCAAGATTTAGGACTAATCATTGTGGACGAAGAACATGAATCTTCATTCAAACAATATGATCCATCGCCGAGATATCAAGCACGTGATTCTGCTCTTGTTTTAGCGAAACTATTTCAAGCAAAAGTTTTACTTGGGTCGGCTACTCCTGCGGTTGAAACCTATTATTTAGCCAAACAAGGAAAATACGGTTTGGTGGAACTCAATGAACGATTTGGTGGTATTCACTTACCCCAAATTTTTTGTGCTGATATTAAAAAAGAACGTCAGCAAAAAACAATGAAGTCGCATTTTTCTTCCTTTTTGTTGGAAAATATGCAACATGCATTGGAAAATCAGGAACAAGTTATTTTGTTTCAAAATCGTAGAGGATATTCACCCAGTTGGAATTGCCAAGTTTGCAATTGGACGCCAAAATGCAGAAGTTGTGATGTCTCATTAACGTATCACAAACACACCAATTCGTTGAAATGCCACTATTGTGGTTTCACTTCTGCACCGGTTGGAACTTGTCAGAGTTGCGGAAGTAATCAATTAAAAATGAGTGGATTCGGAACAGAAAAAATCGAAGAGGATTTACAGATTATGTTCCCTGATAAAACCATTGCTCGATTAGACTTGGATTCAACTCGCGCTAAAAATGCATATTCGGTCATTATTCAAGAGTTTGAGGAACGAAAAATTGATATTTTAATCGGTACTCAAATGATTACTAAAGGATTAGATTTTGATAATGTAAGTTTAGTTGGTATTTTGGATGCCGATCAATTATTAAATCGACCTGATTTCCGCGCATTTGAACGAGGATATCATTTAATGTCGCAAGTGGCAGGAAGATCAGGTAGAAAAGGAAAACGAGGAACAGTTATCATTCAAACGGGTCAGCCTGAACATTGGATTATTCGCCGCGTGATGGAACATGATTACAGCGGTTTTTACACCAATGAAATCGTGGAAAGACGCAATTTTTTCTATCCTCCTTTCTATAAATTGATTCAAATAACCTTGAAACACAAGGAAAAATCAGAATTACTCGCCGCTGCAAATGCATTGAGTTTTGATTTGAGAGAAGTATTCAAGGAACGTGTAATTGGTCCTGAATTTCCCATTATTGAACGAATTCAAAATCTATTTATCATGGGAATTAAAATCAAGATTGAACGCGATGCTCCGCAAGCCCGAATCAAAGAAAAAATACAAGAAATTATCGATCATTTTTTCATTCAACCAAGACACAAATCGGTTCGTGTGTTAGTGGATGTCGATCCCGCTTAAAAAACTGATTTTGAATCTTTGAGCTTAAATTCATTCAATTATTCATCCGTCAGTTTGAAGGTGAAGGGAAGTGTATAATAACATTTTACATTTTTCCCATTGCTTTTTGCTGGTTTCCAATTGGGCATTCGATTAACTACACGAAGCGCTTCAGCACCACAAACAGCACAACCTGGAATTCCTCTCAAAACTTTGGCGTCTGATACCCTTCCTGCTTCATCTACAACAAAACGAATAAACACTTTACCTTGTATTTCATCCTCCACTGCTTCCTGTGGATAAACAAAATTTTCTTGAATAAATTTGTACATGGCTTCTCGCCCTCCAGGATATTCGGCCTGCTCTTCTACAACCGTATGTATTTCATCCCCGTTCATATTCTCCACTCTTGGAGGCTCAACTGCTTCTGTTGCTATTGATCGAACCTGACCAAAAACACAAAAAGGGAAAGCAAAAATTAAAAATAACCAATTTTTCATAGTGGAAAGGTACAAAAAAAACGGACCGAAGTCCGTTTCCAATTTATCCTAGATACGATTTTAACATTTTGCTTCTGGAAGTATGTTTCAACCTTCGAATCGCTTTTTCTTTGATTTGGCGAACTCGTTCACGAGTCAAATCAAATTGTTCTCCGATTTCTTCCAAAGTCAAAGGATAACGACCATTTAAACCATAATACAAGCGAACAACCTCCCCTTCTCGTGAAGTTAAAGTGGATAAAGATCGTTCAATATCTTTCCGCAGGGATTCTGTAACCAAGTCTTTTTCTGGACTACTATTTACATAATCATTCGGGAGAACATCGTACATGCTTGACGAAGACTCATCACTTTCAGAGAGAGGTGCGTCCATTGAAAGGTGTTTTCCTGTATTAGCTAGCGACTGACGAACTTCTTCAGGGGAAACTTCTAAAAATTCTGCTAATTCTTCAGCGGAAGGTGGACGTTCAAACTTTTGTTCCAACTCTGAAAATGCACGATTTATCTTATTGATAGTTCCAATTTTATTGAGCGGTAATCGAACAATACGAGCTTGTTCTGCTAAAGCTTGAAGAATTGATTGTCGAATCCACCACACTGCATACGAAATGAATTTGAAACCTCTCGTTTCATCAAAACGTTCGGCTGCTTTGATTAAACCAACATTTCCTTCGTTGATTAAATCAGGTAAAGTCAATCCTTGATTTTGGTATTGTTTTGCAACCGATACAACAAAGCGCAAATTTGCTTTTGTTAGACGTTCAAGTGCACGTCGATCTCCTTGACGGATTCGAACTGCCAATTCAACTTCTTCGTCTGCGGTAATCAAATCTTCACGACCGATTTCTTGCAAATACTTATCCAAAGAAGCTGTTTCTCGATTGGTAACCTGTTTGGTGATTTTAAGCTGTCTCATTGCCGTTTGTTTTAGAATTGATTAAACTTATTAACGTTGAATGTAATAATAAAGTTTGGATATTTCATGTTAAAACATGTTATAAATGAACAAAATACATTTCTCACTTTCCGATTGGATATGTTTATTGATTAAACGAACTATTTCCTAATTTTTGATCGATTCGTTTCCTTGATAATGTCTGTTTCAACAAAAAGTTACGATTTTAAAGCCAAACAGCCGGATTATTAGCATTTATTAACTACTTGCTTGTTCCGATAAAAGACGTACTTTTGCAGCATGAAAATTTTAATGGTCTGTTTAGGAAATATTTGTCGTTCACCGCTAGCAGATGGACTTTTAAGACGAAAAGTTCGCGAAAACAATTTGCCCGTTGAAGTTGATTCTGCTGGAACATCTGGTTTTCATGCAGGACAAGCTCCTGATCACCGCATGATTGAAGTTTCAGAAAAACATGGAACACCACTTGCATTTCTTCGTGCTAGACCCTTTAGTACGAATGATTTTAAGCATTTTGACCACATTTTTGTCATGGATGAAAACAACTACAACGATGTTTTGAGCCTAGCAAATGATGAGCAAGAAGCAAACAAAGTGAAATTCATTTTAAACGAAGTACATCCAGACGAAAAAAGAGAAGTCCCTGATCCATACTACGGAACATGGGAAGACTTTGAATATGTATATGACTTATTGGATCAAGCAACAGATAGAATTATTACCAAAATCAAACAAAACGAATATTGATGGCTTCAGGAAAATTATATTTAATTCCAAACACCTTAGGCGGAGAAACTCTTCAGCCTATTCTTCCGATGGAAGTGATTGCACAAGCTATTCAATTGCGCCATTTTGCTGTTGAAGAAATAAAGTCGGCGCGTCGTTTGTTGCGTAAAATGGATCGTGAATTTCCAATTGACGAATCTGTTTTTCATGATTTAAACAAAAAAACAAAACCCGAACAACTTCATGCTATCATTCAAACTTTACAATCAGGCTTGGATGTAGGAATCATATCTGAAGCAGGCTGCCCAGGAATTGCTGATCCTGGTGGTAATTTAGTTGCTCTTGCTCATCAACACGGAATACATGTTTGTCCACTTGTTGGACCTTCTTCTATTTTACTCGCATTAATTAGTAGTGGTTTTAGTGGACAGGAATTTTCTTTTCATGGTTATTTGCCCAGAGAACGAAAAGAACGTGTGAAAAAAATGCGTGATTTCGAAGGTTCTGCGCGAAGAACAGGCATGACACATATTTTCATGGATACACCATTCAGAAACATGCATGTTTTGGAAGATTTACTCAATGAACTTTCCGATGAAACTTTGCTTTGTATCGCCTCCAATTTAACGCTTCCTGAAGAGAATATTCGCACAATGAAAGTGTCCGAATGGCGTGAAAATGCATACGACTTAAGTAAAATCCCAGCTTTATTTTTAATCGGGAAATTCGTTTAATTTCGCATCTTTTTGTTTATCCAATCAAATAATTGAGTATAAACTAATTCCCGAACCGGTTTGCGTGATAGAATCAAATCATGCATTCCGTTTTGAATCGTCATAATGGTACAATTACCATGAATGGCTTTTGCTGAACCGTAAATATCTTTTACACTCAATACTGCATCGCCTTCAAAAAATTTATCTGACCAATATTTGCTGTAAATAGATTGATTGGAATGCATAACAAGGACTGGTTTATCAATAATAAACCCTTTTTGAGCTTGTTGTTGAGCCAAACAAATTGCCCGAATCCAACCATAATTGACATCTGGTGCTTTGTGCGGTTTCCAGCCTAAATTATAATCCCATTCTCCTTTTTCGGATCGATGAAGACTCCAGCCATAAAATTCGGAAAAACTTCCTTTCACCTTTTTATCTGGTTTTTTCTCCCCTTTTTTAATGGCATAAGGCAACAACCATTTTTCAACAAACTTGGATTGATTCATATCAAAAAATGGACTATTTAAAAACAACGCATCAAACAAGGAAGAATTTTTACGTTCTTGCGCATAATATGCTGTGATCAAACCACCTGTTGAATGTCCTGAAAGCAATACATCTTGACATCCTTCAGACTGCATGATGCGTAAAACGGTGTCCAAATCGGCAAAATACTCCTTTAAATCACGTACATTGTTGAATTTCTGATTTGGCAAATAGGAACGACCATATTTGCGTAAGTCAACCGCATAAAATCGAATTCCATTTTGATGAAATTCATTCGCCATTGCTGTTTGAAAAAAGTAATCATTGAAACCATGAACATACAAAACAGCCCGTTTAGACGTATCTAAACCCACTTTTTTCACCAAAGTACAAGTCACTTTACCTTCGTAATCATTGGCTTGTTGAATACTTGCATGTACAAAGTCAGTTCCTAAAACGTCACTCTCATAGCTAGTTTGAGCAACGAGAGACAAAGAAAAAACTTTTCCGATCAAAAGAAAACATGCCATTTTAAGTAATTGAATCATGGTAATTTGTTTTACGTAAAATAAACATTTTTAATCCAGAAAAACAACCGATATCTCACCTTTGTTTTACTGCCCCTTTATTGCCTTGTTGTAAATCCAAAACCCAAGTGTAATATCCTACAAAATGGGAATCAAAGAACCCTTTTTTGTTGTACCAATTTCCAGGAATAAAAATCCGGTTTTCAAACCCTAAACCTTTCACACCTGATTGTGGCGCAACACCATCTTGCAAACAAGGAGCATCTGCATTTTCTAAATGAAAACGACTTCCGTATTGCCAAACCTCTTGCCATTCATTTGGATTAACTTTACCCGATTTTGCATTTTCTGGCGCTAATATATACATCCCACCAAATTGAATTTTTCCACGTAAAACATCTATCATTCCTTCCGAATAAGCAAACCCCATGCTGTGTGCTACGATAAAAAGCGTATCGTTTTTGGAATAATCTGGTAGTTCATTTAATATTTGAAGTAAGTTCAATCCAGCTATTTTCCCATGTTTCTTTCGGTATGAAAATCCACTTTTATTGGCCCTCATTTTTAGTACATTTTCCGTCTTCGATTTTTGAACAACATATTTTCTAAAATCCGTATTATTCATATATCGACAAACGTGTTTCTTTTTATTCGAACATCGTTTTGGGTAACTTTGAGCTATGCGTGTAAAATTCAAAATACTGCGAAAATTGGATGTCCTCACTGAAAAATGACCATCTGCATAATAAGTTTCAGTAGGATTGATTCGTTCTTGGAAACGCAAATTAATCTGATTCCAAGGTTGCCAATAATCATACCGATCAAAAGGATAAATGTGGTTGGAAGAATTTTTATTTTCAAGTCCTTTTTTCAAAATATCGTTGAAATTTTCTTCCAGTGAATGTCCAACAGAAGTTGGTCGATACCCATTCACAAAAACCAGAATTCGTTTTGGTATATCTTTTTTCTCAGAAGGATTAGTTAGCTCTTTTCCATCGTAAGAATAGACTTTTTGTGAAACCCTCTTTTTATTCTTATCAACAAAATTGAAAACGACATAATGATTGGTTACTTTTTCAGAAAACGACCATTCATCCACTTTCAAACTATCTGAATTGTGTAGAAACCGCATTTTTTGAGGCTGATTGTTTTCATCCAAATAAACGCGAAAATACAAAACGGGGAGTCTCTTCTTGATTTCCCAATGTGCATCGTGTTCGATCAATATTTCGGCTGCTAAATGATCACCTCGTTTTTTACGAAAATCTTTGTTTTCAAACAAATTTCGTTTCGCTTGATGTATCGTTAATCCATCCATCTCTGGTAGTTCTCCTGAAATTACAGTGAATTGATCGAGTAATTCATTTCCTAAAGGCAACGTTCGATAAACACCCCAAACAAGTCCGAAAAACAAACTCCAAACCACTATTTTCCTAAAAAAGGATCGTTTCCAGTTTTTCTGCATCCACCATTTTTTCAGTTTCCTTCTTATGAGCAAAAACAAACTCAAACAAATGAGAAAAGATCCAATGTTAATGATCGAAATGTAATATCCATTCCATCGATAAAAAGGTTTTAAAAAGGCATATTTTACTTGAAATCGAGAAGAAAGAAAGTTTTTTCGAAATGGACGTTGAATGGCGCCAAGTAAATCATTACCCTTAAGAGTGATCCATCCGTTTTGTTCTTGCCAAAAATAATAGGCGATTGTTCCATTGTTCGTTCTCACCTGTTCATAGTTATCGATTCGAGAAAAATAATCCAATGCGCTTCTCAATGCATCGACCTGATCATAATTTAATGCGGTTCCTCCAGTCGAATCAAGTAAATTATCTTTTCGCTCTTCTACCAAATTGATTGATTCCCATGCAGGATCGAGCATTCCCATTCCCATCGCCAAAGTTCGCCCTAATTGAATGGTCCATTTTTGTTCATTTTGTTGATAAGGCACAAAACCGATTGCTTTGTTTTTCAGCATAAACCCCATTTTTGAACTATCTGAAAAACTAGGAATCACAAAAAGGTAATAGGCATTTTGCGGTGTAGTTGGATGTTCAAGAAAGAATTGATCCCGAAGAAGTCGCATTTGTCCGGTATACATTTCCAATGAATCAGGAGTTGAAAATTGATTTTTAGATGAAAAAATTTTGTTTTTAAACATCGGAAACAACTCCACATCAACCTTAATTCCAGCTTGTTGATAAATCTCATTCAATCGATCTTGAATCAACTCTTGTGAACTCGTTATTTTCACCAAAGGCACAATGATCAGTTTTTTGGTTTGAGTAGTCCACGTTTGAGTTAACCATTTATCAACCAATTTTCCTTTTTCATAAAAACTGTAATAGTGTTTTTTTGTTTCAAACTGTAACGGAATTTGTAGTGTTGAATCGGTTAACCAAACCAATGAAATTTCTTTCTTGCCTTCCCAACATCTCCACGTTTTGGGATCTATTTTTCCTTTCTTACGAACAAGTAATTCTACCGTTTTACGTTCCACATTCTTATTCGTTAAAACAGTATACCCTTTGTTTTTATCTTTTAATGTAAATGTGTTTTTACGTACACCACTCGAATCAACATTTCCATAAAAAATGTGTAGACCATCGTCTTTCCGTAAAAATAATTCATTCGAAAATTGCCCAAAATTGAACAATGGAGAGAGGCAAGAGATAAACAGTAAAAATGATCCGATTCGTTTCATGTAACAAAGATAAGAAGTTCGAGAAGGAAGTTATAAAATAGAAAAAAATATTGATAAAAGCAAATGGTTCGATCAACTTAGCCGTTTTTAATCGTTAGAAACGGCTACGCCCTTGCAATTGCTGACTTTTGAAAATTAAAGACAACAAAAAAACCGTTTACTCTTTCGAATAAACGGCTTGATTTTATCAATTTTAAAGCAAGTTATGCTTTCTTGTTATCTACTTCAACAGCAGCCAATTGATCAGATTTGTATTCACCTGAATCTAATTTTGACTTCAATTTTTTGAATGTTTCGATGGTATAATTCACGTCGTCCATTGTGTGAGCTGCTGTAGGAATAATACGCAACATGATTACATCTTTCGGAACAACTGGATAAATAACAATCGAACAGAAAATATTGTAATTTTCACGTAAATCAAACGTTAAATTGGTTGCTTCCGCCAATGATCCTTTCATGAAAACTGGAGTAACTGGAGAATTCGTAGCTCCGATGTCAAATCCTGCATCACGGAATCCATTTTGTAGTGCGTTTGTAATGTCCCACAATTTGTTTTTCAATTCAGGACGAGTACGCAATAATTCCAATCGTTTACGAGCACCAATTGTTAATGTAATTGGTAATGCTTTCGCAAACATTTGAGAACGCATGTTGTAACGCAAATATTCGATGATACTTTCTTCAGCACAAATAAATCCACCGATAGAAGCCATTGATTTAGCGAAAGTTCCAAACAAAACATCGATTTCTGCTTGAACACCTTGAGCTTCACCTGCTCCTTGACCTGTTTCACCAAGCGTACCAAAACCATGAGCATCGTCTACAAACAAACGGAAATTATATTTTCCAGAGCGGCGGAATTCAACGATTTCTTTCAACTTTCCTTGGTCTCCAGCCATCCCGAAAACACCTTCCGTGATCACCATGATTCCTCCACCTGTTTTAGCAGCCAATGCAGTTGCATTTTTCATTTGCTTGTCGAAGCTCTCCATGTCATTGTGTTGGAACACAAAACGCTTTCCCGTGTGCAAACGCATACCATCTAAAATACATGCATGAGATTCGCTATCGTAAACAATGATATCGTTACGATCAACCAAACTATCAATTGCAGAAACCATTCCTTGGTATCCAAAGTTCAAAAGGATCGCATCCTCTTTCCCCATGAATTCAGCCAATTCATTTTCTAATTTTTCATGCTCGCTTGTTTGACCTGTCATCATGCGGGCACCCATTGGGTAAGCCATTCCGTATTGTTCTGCAGCTTTTGCATCTGCTTCACGCACTTCAGGATGATTTGCCAAACCTAAGTAGTTGTTCAAAGACCAAATCAAGCACTCTTTTCCACGGAAAATCATTCGATTACCTAATTCGCCTTCTAATTTTGGAAACGTAAAGTATCCGTGAACTCCTTTCGAGTATTGTCCGATTGGACCTCTGTTTTTCTTAATTTTATCAAATATGTCTTGTGCCATATCTCGGAATTATCCTCCTTGGTTATCCAATTTGGTTGTTTACAGTCTGCAAAAGTAAGAGATTTTAACGGAATGTAAAGCGAATGTAACTGTTATTTATTAACAGCTAAAATTGAATACATACCTTATCTACATTATTTTAAACAAAATAGATCATTTATTCTCCTCTTTTCGATTTTTAACACAAGAATATGAACGACAAAACTAGACCTAAATAAGTTGGTCAAAATCAATTGTGATGGACTTGAAAAAGTTGAATCAATTTATCAACAGGAACAATTTTGTTTGGATAATCATTCATTGTTCGAAGAATCTCATTCGTTGCTGAAGGAGCCAAGCCCATTCTAATTCCGAGTTCTTTTATCATGTTAATTTGTTCCGGATGAACATCTAAATCAATGTGCATCAATAGAATCAAACGTTGAAATTGTAAAATTCGATCTGATTCCAATTTCGGTGGTGTAAACTGAATGTATTCATCAAAAAGTTTTTCAAAATCCGTTTTTTCGACTTGAAGTTGAATAGCGATTGCAAACAAAAATTGAAATTCAATTTCTTTCACTTGTTCGTCAACGCGAGCCAGTTTGATCAATTCCGATAATAAGCTTAATTTTTCTTGGTATTCTTTTTCCATTTTCTAATTCAATTTTAGGTAAACTTAGTTAAAGTTTTGATTTTTTCTTATTCGAGAATTGTAACATAATATAAGTTCGGCTTCAATTCAAGTTCGTTGACTCTTCGATTTTTTCGCAAATACGAACGAACCATTTTTTGTGAAACGTACACCTTCTGCCCTGCCTTCAACTGTTTGTAATCTACAAAATCAACTTGAACTCCTTTTTCTTTCAACAGCTTAACATACCATTGGAAATGGGCATTATACCCAAAATAACTCACAAAAACAGGTTCCTTTCCTTGGTAACTTCTCAGGAAATAAGCGATTTCATTTTGTTCAAATTCAGTCCATTGATCTTTCGGTTTGTATGTTTTATCTAAAATTTCTTGATAAGGAGTCCAAAACAAAAAAAGAGAAAATAAAACGGGAAAAACATTCACTGTCAAGGTTTTTTGAAAAAATTCGAATGATTGGATAAAATCATAGAAATAAACAATCGAAATGGAAACAACAATTGACATCAACGGATACAAAGGTAAATCATACCAAAAATAGCGTGTTTTTGATACAGAAATTATCAAAAGAAAAAGCATAATCAGGAGTAAAAGAAATTTTCCAAGCTGTTTAATTTTTTCCTCTTTTTGATAAAAAGCTAAAACGAATCCAACCAGTAAAAAAGAAAACCAATAGCCATAACTCTTTCCTAAAAGATTTTCGATATACATCCAAAAACTTGTCTGCAATTCCTCGGGAACATGTAAGAACCTTCCTCCTAACTCATTTTCAAAAACCGCTTGTATGTAACCGGGATTATAGCTTTCTCTCAAAAAATAATACCCAAAAATAAGAGAAAGTGTCCCAATGACCCCAAGATAAAATGGCGTTTTTCGAAAAATAGACCTTCTTTTTTTAGATACAAGTACATAAATCAATAAAGGCGGGACAAAAAAGAATCCACTTACACTTTTTGTCAATACGGCAAGCGTAATTCCAACAAAAAACAAGATCAAATATTTCCCTTTATTGGTCTGGAAAAAAGCAAAAAAGCTGAACACATACCATGTTGTAAAGAAGGTTAACAAAGCATCGTAATCTCCCGTTCTTGTCCCGTGAATCGTAACATACCCAGTAGAAGTTAACAAAACCAAAAGTGCAAAAACACCATATATTTTGCGCCCAAAATAACGTGAAGAAAATCGATAAACTATCCACAGAGTTGCCAGAGTTGCCAAAGCAGACGGCATTCGAATTGCTAACTCGGAATAACCCAAAAATTGAATAAATAGTACCTGCAACCAAATCATCAAGGGAGGTTTGGTATTCCACATATCAGGTTGACCATCATAATAGGTTACCCAAAACTGATGATTTTTGCTCATTTCGTAAGCGTTTACGGCCAACCGAGACTCATCCCAAAGCTGAATACACAAAGTAGATAAATGACCAAAAATAGGCTGATACATCAAACCAATCAACAATAAATAAAGTAATACTTGATATTTTTTGTTTTGTCCAATCATATAATTAACATGTGAAATTCAATCAAATAAAAAATTCAAAATTTCGTTTTCAAAGTAAAATAGATGAAAAACACGCAAAAAAATGTACTTTTGAATTTGAACAAAGATAAGAGATGAATTCTATTCCAAACAACAAAGATATTTCAGTCGTTATTCCCATTTACAATGAAGCGAAAATCATTCCCGAATTGATTCGACGTTTGAAAGAAACTGTTTCAAGAATAACACCCAATTATGAACTTATTTTTGTGAATGATGGTAGCAAAGATGAATCACTTCTTGTTTTACGTTCCGAACTTCAACACGAAACAAATGCTTTTTACATCGATTTAAGTCGAAATTTTGGTCATCAAATTGCTGTAAGCGCTGGTCTCGACGCTTCAAATGGAAAAGCAGTAGTCATTATTGATGGAGATTTACAAGATCCACCAGAATTGATTGCTGAAATGTATGCCAAACACCAAGAAGGATTTGAAGTGGTTTATGCACAACGCCGACAACGAAAAGGAGAAAGTTGGTTTAAAAAAATCACAGCAAAATGGTTCTATCGCATTCTAAAACGTTTAACGGATTTTCCTATCCCTTTGGATACAGGAGATTTTCGTTTAATCGATCGAAAAATTGTGGAAGGACTCAAACAAATGCCTGAAAAAAATAAATTTTTACGCGGGCAAATCGCTTGGTTAGGTTTTCGCCAAACAAGTGTGCTTTATGATCGAGACGAACGCAAACATGGTACAACGGGTTATACTATCGGAAAAATGCTTCGTTTGGCTATGGATGGAATTACAGGATTCTCAGACAAACCTTTGCTTTTCGTCAGCCGACTTGGAATTCTTATTTCGATGTTCGCAATCATTCTCATTGGCTACGCGATTTATGCCCATTATTTTTTGAAACAAACGATCACTGGTTGGACTTCTCTTATGGTTAGTTTGACTTTTTTCGGAGGAATTCAACTTATTTCCGTGGGCGTTATCGGTGAATACATCAGTCGAATCAATCGAAACACGCTTAACCGACCATTGTACATGATTTCTGAAACCAACTTACCGAAAAATACAAGTTCGAACGAAAATGAATAGAATTTCCCAACAAAGAGGAATAGATTTCTTTTTAGTAATCATCCTCTTTTTACTTGTTTTTCAATTAGCAGATTTTTTCAAAGTCTTTGAACTTCCACCACGATCGCTTCATCAATGGAGACAATGTGATGGATATTCGATGGCTGTAAATTATTACCATGAAAACACACCTCTATTAGAACCGAAAGTTCATTTCACTGGAAACAGAGAAGGCAAAGCAGTTGGTGAATTTCCCATTTTATATTTTGTAGATGCGAAATTGTGGCAATTTTTTGGAACTCCTTCCATTCTCGTTGCTCGGTTGTTTCACTTTTCTTTTTTCTTTCTTGCCATTACGCTACTTTTTCGAGGAATATCGTCTTTCACAAATAGCCGATTAACTGCTTTTTTGACAACACTTACCTTACTCGTCTCCCCAATCATTTTGTTTTACTCTAACACAACAACCCCCACTATTCCAGCATTTTCGCTGATTATTATGGGATGGTTTTTCCTTTATTCATATTATCTGAACCAAAAATACAAATGGATTATCCTGGCAATTTGTGCCTTTTCTCTAGCTGGGCTTCTTCGTGTCAGCATGTTGATTGGACTTTTTGCATTTGCAGGTGCTTGGCTTTTAATGTGGCTCAAAAAAGAGAATCGACCACTTCTTCAATTCAAATTTTGGCAAGTAGCTTTAATCACCTTGATTCCCGTATTTACTGCTATTGTTTGGATTAATTTTTCCAAAGCGTATAATTTAAGAGAGGCTTCGGGCTTATTTTTAGCACAACCTCTTCCCTACTGGAAAACAGAAAATCCAGCAGAAATTTGGGATTCATTTGTCATGCGTATTGTACCCGATATCTTTTCTACTTGGGTGCTGATTTTTGTTCTTCTCGCTCTGTTCATTGTATTACTCAACATCCGAAGATTAAATCGCTTTTTGGTGTATGTTTTACTTTTTCTCCTCCTTCAAATTGGACTTTATTTTATCTTGTTTTTTGCAAATTTCCATGTGCACGATTATTACATGATTGAGTTTTATCAACTCATTCCCATTGTTGCTCTACTTTTTTATGAATGGTTTAAAAATCGTACATTCCCAAAACCAATCAAAATAATCTCTTCCGTTTTTATCTGTCTCATTTTAGTACAAGGTTTACTATATACTAGCACCAAAACTCGAATCAAGTACAACAAAAAAATCTATGGTTTAACCACCTTGTTTTTGAATGAAAAAGAAATTGGTCTCTGGAAATGGATGCATTTTGTTTACGATGAAGAAATGATTGATTTTGAAACCGTCACACCTGCATTGCGAAAATGCGGTATCAAACGAACGGATCGAACGGTGGTCATTTCCGACGAAAGTCCAAATATTTCTCTTTCTCTCATGGATCAAAAAGGAATATCTGACTCGAGAAACTTTGAAAATAACATTCCCATCCATATCGAACGATGGAAAAATGCGCGTGTAAAATATGCGGTTGTCAATTATCCATCAAAAGTAATCAAGCAATTCGAAGAGAATGGATTTTTTCAAAAAGTAGGTTCTTACAAACACCTCTCTTTTTACCGAATTCACTTCGAAAAACAGGAAAACTAGTCTGTTTAAATGAAAATATAAAAAGATCATTCGTATCTAAATCGGTAAAGTTTGATTGATGCGCTCTATTTCAATTATATGTTAGTAAAATTGACAAAAGCGTGTAATTTGCTTCATCCGAAATGTGTATCTTTACAACCTTTATAAATTGATTTCATTCAATCGTGTGTAATCTGTTAATCAAAGAAAGTTTAGCTAGAAAACTCCAATCGAAATCAAATAAATGAACAGTTTAACATGAAGATTTCTGCTTCGATTTACAGTGACAAAAAACGCTCCTTGAAGGAAGTTATTCTTGATTTGGAAAACCACGGTGTCGATTTACTACACGTTGATTGCAACGATGACTTAAGCGTTTTCGATGACATCCAACAAATTCGAACGTGGACATCCATTCCGATTGATTTGCACATCATCACCGAAGAACCAGAAAAGTATTATGATCTTCTTCGTGCCAATCCGGTTGAATATGTCACTTTTCAATTTGAAAACATTGCTCATTCCTGGGAATTACCCAACGATATTTCAGGTAAAAAAGGATTAGCTGTTATTACACCAACCCCAATCGACGTTTTTGACTCCTTTTCAAACTTCGATTTTATTTTGATTATGGCGACAATCCCTGGTCAAAGCGGAGGCGTTTTTGACGCAACTAATTTTGCTAAAATCAGGAACTTCAAAGCAAAATATCCATCCAAATCCATCCATGTTGATGGAGGTGTTAATGGAGAAGTTTCTTTTATCCTACGCAACCTTGGTGTTTCTAGTGCCGTCTCAGGTTCGTACTTGTTTAATGCGCCTAGTGTCGGACATGCTTTGATGAATTTGACAAAAAGAGAAATGGAATCACATTATCAAATCCATGATTTTATGATTCCGTTAGTAGACGCACCCGTTTTAAAAGAAAATGAAGTGCAACTTCGATCGGTGTTGGAATGCATTGAACAAGGAAAATTAGGTTTTTGTCTCGTTGTAGACGAAGAAAATAACTGGAAAGGACTCATCAGTAATGCAGATGTGCGAAAAGGATTATTACAAAAAATTGATTCCCTGTCTGATTTATCAGCTTCAGATTGGATCAACAAAAATGCAGTCACGGTTATTGAAAATCAAACGGTGATTGAGATGTTACGATTAATAAAACAATGTAGTTTTCCTATTTCGTATTTACCTGTTGTAAACAAACAAGGTAAAGCAGTGGGAATTGTTACATTTGTGAACTTGATAAAAGGAGAAATATGATACTTGAATTGAAAGCATCCGTTAGTTCGGAGCAAGCAAAAAAAATAGCATTAGATCAACAAGCATTCTACATTCAAGAAGACGGAAAACACATTCTTATTACGGGGTCATCTGTGAAAGAAGTTCCTGCCGACATTTCCGAATTTGTCGAAAAAAACTGGGTGTTTGCAAATGATTTACAATTAGCATCTAAAGCATACCGATCCGAAACGAGAACTGTTTCTTTTGGAAATACGCAAATTGGTGGCGCAACCAAAAACACGGTACTTATTGGAGGCCCTTGTTCCGTGGAATCGGAAGAGCAAATTCGTCAGTCTGCTGAATTATTGACAAAATTAAATTTACACACCCTACGCGGAGGATGTTACAAACCTCGTACAAGCCCTTATAGTTTTCAAGGACTTGGCTTAGAAGGTCTAAAACTTCTAGCAAAAATGCGTGAAGAATACGGATTGATGGTGATAACTGAAGTTCGTGATGCAACGCATATCCATGAAGTAATTGAATATACTGACATCATTCAAGTTGGAGCAAAAGCCATGTATGACCAAGGAATTTTGAGAGCGTGTGCAAAAATTCAAAAACCCATATTAATCAAGCGTGGATTTGGTACAACTTTACAAGAATTTGTTCAAGCAGCTGAATTTGTTTTGTCAGGTGGAAATCCAAATGTGATTTTATGTGAACGTGGAATCCGAACATTTGAAACTGGGACACGCTTTACACTTGATTTATGTGGAGTTGCTTGGCTGAAACAACATACAAATCTTCCTGTTATCTTAGATCCAAGTCATGCGATGGGATATGCTTACGGTGTTCCCGATTTAGCTCGAGCTTGTGTTGCTATGGGAATTGATGGTTTGCTCATCGAGGCTCACCCGAATCCAAAAGTGGCAAAATCAGATGCTTCACAACAGCTCAATCACGAAGAATTTGAACAATTACTTACTAGTTTACGTCCTGTTGCTGCAAGTGTAGGATATCAAATCGTTTAAAACATGGAATTTTTAGAGCAAAACGTTCGAAGTTTGTGTGTCAAAAACGGTGTAGATTATCATGGTTTGATGCATGATTTTGGTGTCGATTCTGTGTTTGAATTAAGTCTTGTCGACCTTGAATCCATCGCAGAAGAATACCAAGTAGATCTTCAAGCTTTGATTTTCAAACCCTTGTTTAAATCAAATGTTCTTGCGGAAAAATTAGCAAAAATCAAGTTTTTGATCCTGGACGTTGATGGTGTGATGACCGATGGTGGCATGTATTTTTCCGAATCGGGTGATCAAATAAAAAAATTCAACACGAAAGATGGTATGGCCATCCTACATTTGACCAAACAAGGTTTTCAAGTTGGTATTATTTCTTCTGGTTTTACTGGTAAAACGGTACAAGCTAGAGCTGAAATGCTAGGAATACAACATTGTTATGTTGGTAGAGATAAAAAAATGGATATTCTCTCACAATGGTGTCAAGATCTTCACTTTTCTATGGAAGAAGTAGCCATGATCGGTGATGACATCAACGATTTAGAAGTTATGCAAAACATAGGGTTCAAAAGTTGTCCTTCGGATGCTGTTGAAGTAGTAAAAAAATCAGTAGATTTGGTGCTAACAAAAAAAGGCGGGGAAGGCTGCGTGCGTGAATTCATTGATAATTATCTATTGAACAACCCCTTAGAAAATTGATTTTCATTGTTGAAAAACGAAATAAAATGATAAAAACAAAAATTGGAGTAATTAAAGAAGGAAAGGTTCCACCTGATTTTCGAGTACCCCTAACTCCAAAACAATGTAAATTAGTTGAACTGAAATTTCCAAATGTGGAAGTGATCGTTCAAAAAAGTCCCATTCGTACGTTCAAAGATGAAGAATACGAAGCGGAAGGAATAAGAGTTCAAGATTCACTGGAAGAATGTGATCTTATTTTGGGCGTAAAAGAAGTGAAAATTGAAGATTTACTTCCGAACAAAAAGTACATGTTCTTTTCACATACCATTAAAAAACAACCCTACAACCGTCAATTGCTGAAAGCTGTTTTGGAAAAGAAAATCCAATTGATCGACTATGAAGTGTTGAAAAACAAAGTGGGCAAACGATTAATTGGTTTTGGACGATACGCTGGAATTGTAGGTTGTTACAACGGTTTTCGTGCATTTGGTTTGAAAAACAATTTGTTTGAGATCAAAAAAGCATCGGATTGTGAAAACCGAATCGAACTTGAACAAGAAGTTGCAAAAATCATTCTACCAAGCAACACGAAAATTGTCTTAACGGGCTTTGGTCGAGTTGGCTACGGAGCGAGAGAAATCATGGATTTATTGCCAATTTTAGAAGTTTCGCCCGAAGAGTTTTTGAGTAAAGAGTTCAATGAACCCGTTTTCACCCACTTGGAAGTAGAAGATTATTTTGCTCGAAAAGATGGTCAAGCTTTTGAAAAACAACATTTTTACAAAAATGGCGGCGAATACAAATCCGTATTTCCTTTGTTTGCTCAACAAGCAGATTTATACGTTGCCTGTCATTTTTGGTCCAATTCTTCTCCTTTCATTCTAACAAAAGAAGATCTTCGCAATCCCGCAAATCGACTTTCGGTTGTTGCAGATGTTTCTTGCGATATCGATGGACCGATAGCTTGCACACTTCGTCCAAGTACCATTGCGAATCCCATTTACGGATACGATCCTCAAACGGAAAAAGAAGTTGATTTCCAACAAGAAGGAGCAATTGCTGTGATGGCAGTGGATAATTTACCTTGTGAATTACCGAAAGACGCTTCCGAAGATTTTGGAAACGAATTATTGAAACATATTTTTCCTGCGATGTTCATTGAAGATCCAGACAACATCATCGGAAGAGCAACAGAAACGACTGCTGACGGAAGTTTGACTGAATTTTTCAGCTATTTGGAAGATTATGTGAACGATAATGTAGAACTCTAATGGAAAAAGGAAATCGCAAAATTATTCGTGGCTGGGTATTCTACGACTGGGCCAATTCGGTCTATAATTTAGTCATCTCTTCGGCAATTTTCCCGATTTTCTATGATAATCTTACGACCAAAGCGTACATGCAACGCGTTTATGGCGATGGATCTTTACCTTTACCAAAAGGTGAAAACCCAACGGTTATTTTCTTTGGTCAGGAACTATCCAATTCGGTTGTGATGTCGTTTGTACTTTCCGCTTCCTTTTTATTGGTTTCTTTTTTATCTCCTTTGCTTTCTGGAATTGCTGATTATACAGGTTCAAAAAAACGATTTCTGCAATTTTTCTGTTATCTAGGTGCTATTTCATGCATGACTTTGTACTTTTTCGATACCGACCGCATCGAGTTAAGCATGCTTTCCCTCTTTTTTGCCAATGTCGGTTTTTGGAATAGTTTGGTATTTTACAATGCCTATCTTCCTGAAATCGCTGAACCAAAAGATCACGACAAAATTTCTGCCCGCGGATTTTCCATGGGCTATTTCGGATCAATGCTTTTGTTGGTGATTTGTTTGGTTTTAATTCAAGCATTCTCCGTTCCAGCAGTTTGGTGTTTTGTACTTGTTGGTCTGTGGTGGATTGGTTTTAGCCAAATCACTTACCGGGTTTTGCCATTAAATGTCTACAACAAAAAACCAGAAAAAGGTGCTTTGTGGCGTGGATTCAAGGAATTAAAGTTGGTTTTTAAAGAGTTTAGTCAAACCGTTCGCTTGAAAAGATACTTGTATGCGTTCTTCTTTTTCAATACAGGTGTGCAAACAGTGATGCTGATGGCTACAATTTTTGCCAAAAAGGAAATCACTTGGCCGATCAATCCTGAAACAGGAAATCCAGATGATTCAGGTCTAATTATTGCCATTCTTTTGATCCAAATTTTAGGAGCACTTGGCGCTTTCATCATGTCGCGTTTATCGGGTAAAATTGGAAATATCAAAACATTAATGGTTTCCATTGTTATTTGGATTGGTGTTTGTTTGGCTGCCTTTTTCTTGGTTCACACGCCGTTGGATTTTTATCTTTTGGCCGCAACCGTTGGATTGGTAATGGGTGGAGTTCAGGCAATTGCACGTTCAACTTATTCCAAATTCTTACCCGAAACAACGGATCACGCCAGCTACTTTTCTTTCTACGACGTGACCGAAAAAATTGGCATCGTTCTCGGTACGCTATTCTTTGGTTTGATGGAATTGTATTTTGACTCGATTCGCTATTCGGTCATTGCTGTTGCTTTCTTCTTCATCATTGGAATTATCGCTTTACTCTTTGTTCCGAAAGAAGAAAAAATGCATTGACATTTAAAAATTAAATGCTTGACGTGAACTTTACCAATAAATCAATAAAAACATTGATTACCAGTATTTAAGAAGGATTTATTATCCTTCACTTAAATCCCGTTACCTTCTGATCAAGCTTCGCAAGTAAAAGGGGGGAAGTTTGAAAATCAAATCCTTTTGATAAAAAAACAAATTACTGGTAAAGTCAATGAAGAGTATTTACAGGCGTTCTGAACAAAATTTATAATCGAACTCAGGTTGATAGCATAAAAAAGAGGGTGTCTGATTGATTTCGAGACGCCCTCTTTCTTTCATACGAGTAGTGTTTAAATTGTGTTGTAAATTCTTACATGCGAGTAATTGTTCCTTTGTAATCCGAGGATTCATTCTTCTCTGGAGCAAACAATTTGACTTTCCAAATAAAGGTTGTTCCTGGTTTTACTAATTCATTGGTTCGTATATCCACCCCATTCCAAGGCTGACTAACATCCGAAGTTTTGTAAACCGTTTCACCTGTTCTAGGGTCGATAATCAACATCTCAAACGGTGTATTTCGCTCCAACAAAGCATACGGAATAAACGTTGCATTTTTCGGATTTGCTTGTTCTGGATTGAATCCTGTAACAGCTAAGAGATTGTAATTGGTTTCAATCTCTACTTGCTTGGTTGTCGTTGATGTACATCCATTTTCGTCTTTCACCACCAAAGTCAATGGATGTGTGCCAGCACGATATACATGAAAATCAAATTCTTTCTCTTTCGAAACTGACTTTCCTTTTTCATCTTTCCATTCCAACTGCAAATTACCAGCATGCATCGCTTTTACATGATTGAAAGGAAGACCTTTTTCGTAAAACATCGGGTCAATTTGAAAATCAATTGTTGGAGCACTTGTTGCTTGCAATGCAGCGTGAGTTTCATTTTTCCATACAAAAACGTACGAACCAGCTTGGCTTATTTTGAACGCTTGTTTTCCTTTTTGAATCGACCAAGTTTTGCCTGTTTCTGTATTTTTAAGCGAAACCTCATCCATTTTTGAATCAATTTCGACTTGATCACCAACACACAACCAGGATTTTGAAACACTTGGTTTCACAAATGTGATTTTATTGTCAGAAGGAATGTAAACTCCTTTGTTTGGATCTATTGGCCCTGTTGATTGATTTTCCTCGGGGATTGTTACGAAAGGCGCATCCGCAGGAAGAGCTTGTTTTTCGATCACTGGATTTGTCGTTGACGGAGAAGTCGTTTTTGCTAAAGAAGCTGATTGAACAGGTTGCAATGAATTTTTTTCATCATTCTTATTTTCTGTCGATAGAGACTTTGTATCTCCCGATTTAACCCCTTGATTTTGAACCAACTTAGACACATCCTCATTTGCTTGGAACAAGTAAATTCCAAGACCTACGGTGATGACAGAAACCGAAGCAACCGCCCATTTTAACCAAGGTTTGCCCGGATTAGATACAGGCATGACTTGATCAAGACGACCTTCTAAACTTTTCCAGGCAGAAGCATCGTACGGAACTTCTTGATTCCGGATTGCATCTTTCCAATTTGTATTGACTTCGTTCTTCATACTAGTCAAGATTTACCATTCGTTTTTCTATTATGCGTTGCAAGTTTTGCTTCGCCTTTGCTAAGTTGGATTTGGATGTCCCTTCTGAGATTCCCAAAATTTCTGCAATTTCTTTGTGCGAAAATTCTTCAATTACATACAGATTGAAAACCATTTTGTAAGCAGGAGACAATTGTTCAATGGCCTCCATGGCAATACTTGCTTTCACTTCTTTCAGTTCAGAAATCTCTCTTTCCTCCATCGGATTTTCGAGTGAAGACTGAAATATGTAATCTTCATTTTCAACATAAACCAGTTTTTTTGCTTTCCGAATCGAATCAATCGCTGTATTAGCAATGATGCGACGAATCCAGCCTTCAAACGAGCCTTTGTAGTCAAAATGCTCCAACTTTTCAAAGATCTTGATGAAACCTTCCTGCAAAACTTCTTGCGCTGTATCCCTGTCAGGACAATAACGCAAACAAACCACCATCATCTTACCGTAAAAAAGTTGAAATAACTTTTCTTGGCTTTTGCGTTCATTTCTGACGCAACCTTCGATAATGAGTTTAAGTTCTTGCTCTCTTTCCACACTATTTTCTTTAGGACGAATTTTCATCAAGGGAGTTGCCTTTTATTCCAATAAATTTGACACTTTTCTACTAAACGCAAGAATAATTCTTTCTGTAACACATTTGAGGTTAAAAAAACAAAAAAAATCCCATTCTTTTCACAAGAACTTAGTAAATTAGCGCCGAATTCAAATTAGAATTATTTCACTAATTAAATAAACATGAAAGTAACTGTTGTAGGTGCCGGAAACGTTGGAGCGACTTGTGCAGACGTATTGGCAACAAGAGAAATTGCAAACGAAATTGTTTTGCTTGACATTAAAGAAGGTTTTGCTGAAGGGAAAGCTTTGGATATCTGGCAAACTGCTCCAATTAACTTGTATGATTCAAGAACAATTGGTTCTACAAACGACTATTCGAAAACAGCTGATTCTGATGTAGTTGTTATCACTTCTGGATTACCACGCAAACCAGGAATGTCACGCGATGATCTTATCGCTACAAATGCAGGAATCGTTAAAACAGTTACTGAAAACATCATTAAGTATTCTCCAAATGCTATTTTGATTATCGTTTCTAATCCGTTAGACGTAATGACATACTGCGCTTATTTGAACGCAAAAGTTGACTCAAAGAAAGTATTTGGTATGGCTGGTGTTTTGGATACGGCTCGTTACCGTGCTTTCCTTGCTTCTGAATTAAACGTTTCTCCGAAAGATATCCAAGCTGTATTGATGGGTGGACATGGTGATACAATGGTTCCACTTCCTCGCTATACAACTGTTTCTGGAATTCCAGTTACTGAATTGATCGAAGAAGAAAAATTAAACGAAATCATCGAACGCACGAAATTTGGTGGTGGTGAAATCGTTAAATTACTTGGTACTTCTGCTTGGTATGCGCCAGGTGCTGCTGCTGCTCAAATGGTAGAAGCTGTGGTGCGCGATCAAAAACGTATTTTCCCAGTTTGTGCTTGGTTGCAAGGTGAATACGGCATGAATGATATTTACCTTGGTGTACCAGTTGTATTG
>CAYRMV010000020.1:0-33255 GCA_964425255.1 uncultured Flavobacteriales bacterium | reverse complement strand
GAACCGCTGTAGACGGTTTTGCAGACCGGTGCCTAGCCGCTCGGCCACGAGACCATTTTGTGGAGTGCGAAATTACAAAATTATTTCGATAATCAAACAGTTTTGTAATTTTCCTCAATGATTATTGCTACGTTTTTCACATCACCATTGATAGGAGGACAGATTTTGGTTATTTTAATCCAAATGGAGTGTAAATTATTTAGTTCTTTTTCCATTCGTTTCAGAATACGATATCCAACTTGTTCAATTAATTTAGATCGAGTAGCCATTTCTTCTGCAACAATTCTATTTACAATCACATAATCTATCGTTTTATCTAAACGGTCTTCCAAAGCTGCTTCTGTAAAATCTGTAATCATTTTAATATCTACTTCGTAGTGTCCACCTATTTTGCCTTCTTCTTCTAAACAACCGTGAAAAGCATATAGTTTTATTCCGTTTACTTCAATTGTATGTTTCATTTTCTTTCAATAAATAAGCCCAAAAAGAAGATGATACTCCTTTTTGGGCCTAAATTATACGATTATGTTTAATTAACCTATTTTCTCAAGTCCAATTTGCATTCGCTCCAAACATTCTTCCTTACCTAGAAAATGGGTAATTTCAAACATGCTTGGTCCAGCTCCTGCTCCTGTTATTAATAATCGAAACAAAGGCAATACAGCTCCGATTCCTAGTTCTTTTTCTGCTAAAAATGCTTTGAATGTAGTTTCAATATTTTCTACAGAAAAATCAGTTAATGAAGACAATTTTTCTTTCCATTCTGTCATTAAAAGAGGTGCATTTTCTTTCCATTTTTTAGAAACTGTTTGTTCATCGTATTCTGACGGTCGTTCAATTAAATATTTTCCCTCTTCTAAAATATCTTTTGGAAACGTTGCTCTCTCTTTCATCAAACGACAAATCGAAATTAGTTTTTCTTTGTCGTATTTTTCGTTTGAATTTTGCGAAATTATTTCAGCCAGTGTTTCATCACTTGTGTTTCTTAGGTATTGTTCTTGAAACCATTTTGTCTTATTTGGATCAAATTTAGCTCCTGCTTTTCCAACTCTTTCTAGTGTGAATGATTCAGCTAATTCATCCATACTGAAGATTTCTTGTTGTGTACCTGGATTCCAACCTAGAAATGCTAACATGTTCACAAAAGCTCCACTGAAATACCCTTGTTCTCTATATCCAGAATATTTTTCACCTTCTGCTGTAATCCAATCAGTTGGGAAAACAGGGAACCCTAATCGATCTCCATCTCTTTTGGATAATTTTCCATTTCCATCAGGACGAAGTAACAAAGGTAAATGCGCAAATTTAGGACAATCCCAACCAAATGCTTCATATAACAAAACATGTAATGGTGCTGATGGTAGCCATTCTTCCCCACGGATAACATGCGATATTTTCATTAAATAATCGTCAACAATGTTTGCTAAATGGTATGTTGGCATTCCGTCAGATTTGAATAAAACCTTGTCATCCAAATTGTTCGTGTTTACAACAACCCATCCACGAATGATGTCTTCAAAACGGACATCTTTGTTTCTAGGCATTTTCATTCGAATCACATAAGGATCACCGTTTTCTAATTTTCTTTTTACTTCATCAGCAGGCAAAGTCAATGAGTTTTTTAGAGATGTACGTGTAACACTGTTGTATTGCCAAGATGGCACTCCCATTTGTTTGGCTTGTTCACGCATTGCATCTAATTCCTCTGCAGTATCAAAAGCGTAATATGCTTTATCTTCTGCAACTAATTGTTCAGCATACGGTTTGTACATTTCTTTTCTTTCTGATTGTACGTATGGGCCATACTCTCCCCCTATTCCTGGACCTTCTGTTGGTATAATTCCGCACCAATGAAGTGCATCCATGATATATTCTTGAGCACCAGGGACAAAACGTGTTTGATCTGTATCTTCGATTCGGATTATAAATGTACCGTTGTTTTTACGAGCGAATAAATAATTATACAATGCTGTTCGAACTCCACCCATGTGCAATGGACCTGTTGGTGAAGGTGCAAATCGAACGCGTACCGGTTTATCTGACATAGTTTTTTTTGTACAAAGATACATTTTAACATTATTTTATCCGTCTTATCCTCGTTTTGTTTGTTAGGAATGTTGTATATGTTTTACCTTAGTAGATTACAAATACATTTTCATGGAAGCTTTTGAACAATTATTAGTACAAATTGATTCATTTATTCGCAAATACTATAAGAATCAAATGATCAAAGGGAGCATTTTAGTTCTCGCTGTTTTATTGTTTTCAGTTTTATTAGTTGCCTCTTTAGAATATATTGGTCGCTTTAGCACCTCTGTTCGTGGGATTTTGTTTTTTCTATTTTTAGTATCTAATGGGTTTTTGCTAATTCGCTATTTTGTAATTCCTTTGTTAAAAATATTTTCCATTGGTCGATTGATTTCCCGTGAACAAGCTTCTACTATGATTGGACAGTTTTTTCCAGAAATTTCGGATCGAATTTTAAACACTTTACAGTTAAATCAAACCTCTGATATTCATTCAGCTAGTGTCGATTTGGTTCGGGCAAGTATCAATCAAAGGTCCCGTGAATTGTCTGTCCTTCCTTTTAGCTCTGGAATAGACTTAAGAAAGAACTGGAATTATGTTAAATACGCTTCACCTGTTTTAATCCTTTTTTTATTTACGTTAATCTTTTTCCCAAATGTCTTAACAAAAGGTACGAAGCGTGTTGTTCTGTTTCAACAACATTTTAAAGATGAAGCACCGTTTGTTTTTGTTATTCAATCTTCCCTTAGTAAAATGGAAGAAGGTTCTTCTCCTACAATTGATGTTTTATTAAAAGGAAATCAATTACCAGATAAAGTGTATTTGAAAACGACGGAAGGTAATTTTTTAATGAAACGTGTTTCAAAGAATTCTTTTTCCTATCAATTACCTAAACTTTCAAAATCTACGCGTCTTTTTTTTGAAGCCAATGATTTTTCTAGTAAATCTTATTTTTTAGAAATTGTTCCAAAAACGACCATTGGTAAATTTACTGCTGAATTAGTTTACCCTTCTTATCTTGGTTTGACAAATGAAGTGATACAACATGCAGCCGATTTGGAAGTTCCAGAAGGTACTTTTGTTAAATGGAGCATGTTTGCTTCTAACGTTGAAAAGACCCATATTCATTTGTTTGGTAAAAACATTACCAAAAATGAAGAAGGGTTTTCTTTTTCATCAAAAGTTATGGATGATGGATTATTATCTGTTTCGCACATAAATAAGTTTACAAAAAAGATAGATTCTTCTTCCTATCGAATTTCTGTTATTAAAGATTTACATCCTTCTATTTCTGTTCAAGAAGAAATGGATTCCATTTCAAATGCGATTCGTTTTTTCCAAGGTCAATTATCCGATGATTATGGATTAACAAAACTACTTTTTGTTTATTCAATTAAAAAGAAAAATGGTAAAACATTAACTTACAAAGTTCCTGTTACTAATGTAGGAGGTACAAATTACTCATTTACACATGCTGTCGATTTCCGTCGTGAGAATATTGAAGTGAATGATAAAATTGAATATTATTTTACGGTTTATGATAATGATGGAGTACATGGTTCTAAAGCGACTAATTCGGTTGTTTATACCTATGAATTACCCTCATTAGAAGAGTTAAATGATCTGCGTGATGAAAAGATAGAATCGAGTAAAAACCAGTTAAATCAATTGATAAACAAAGCATCTGAATTCAAAAAGAATGTTGAAAGAATGAAAAAAGACATGTTGAATTCGAAGTCATCTGATTTTAATAAAAAGAACCAGTTACAACAACTACAACAAGAACAAATGAATTTGATGCAATCTGTTGATCAGTTAAAACAGCAAATGAATGAATCTTTAGATGAAAAAAATAAGCTTTCAGAAATGGATTTGGAACTCTTAGAAAAACAAGAGTTACTTGAGAAGTTACTCAATGAAGTAATGGATCAAGAATTGATGGATTTATTGAAGCAATTGGAAGAGATGTTGGATAAACAACTGAATAACCAATTACCAGAAAAATTAGATCAATTGGAAATGAAGTCGGAAGACATGAAAAAACAATTAGATCGAAGTTTAGAATTATTGAAACGGATGCAAGTGAATGAGAAATTAGATGATATTCAAAAAGAATTAAAATCGCTATCTCAAGAGCAAGAAGATTTAAAAAAGAAGATTGAGGACAATAAGATTGATCAGAATAAAGCGAAACAAGAGCAAGAGAATATAAACCAAAAATTCGATGATTTAAAACAAGATTTGAAAGAGTTAAATGATTTGAATCAATCGTTAGAAAAACCAATGAATTTGGGTGATCAAGAAGAATTGAAGAAAGAGATTTCTGAGAACTTACAAGAATCAAAGGAAAGTTTAGATAAAAACAAAAACAAAAAAGCCAATGAATCTCAAAAGAAGTCAGCTGATGGTATGGAATCGTTAGCTAATCAACTTGAGAAGATGCAACAAGAAGCTAATAAACAACAACAGGAAGAGGATATCAATTCGCTTAGACAAATTTTGGAGAATTTAATAGCCTTGTCATTCCGCCAAGAAGATGTTATGAATCGTTTTTATAAAGTAAAAGATCAAGATCCATTTTATAAAAAACTTGGAAGACGTCAAAGAACGATTGTAGACGACACTAAAATTGTTCGTGACAGCTTAGAAAGCATAGCAAAAAGACAACCAAAAATTGCTTCGTTTATAGATCAAGAGCTAACTCAAATTGAATTAAATTTCAAATCAGGTTTAGATAATATTGATGAGCACAGACGTCAACCTTTAAATCAAAATCTCCAGTATGTGATGACTTCTTATAATAATTTGGCTCTAATGCTGAATGAATCATTGCAACAGATGCAAAATGAAATGAATTCACAAAACAAAGGATCTGGTGCTTGTTCTAATCCGGGTGGTAAAGGGAAAAAACCATCATCTGGAGGAGATCCACAAGACATGAAAGAAATGCTTAAAAAGCAGATGGAACAGATGAAGAAAGGTCAGAATCCAGGGGGACAACAACCAGGTAATAAACCCGGTGAAGGACAACAAGGGATGTTTGGTTTAGGAAATAAACAGTTTGCTAAAATGGCTGCTGAACAAACAGCGATTCGTCAACGACTTGAACAAATTCGCAATGAAATGAATCAAGACGGCAAAGGGAATGGTAATAAGTTAAACCCACTTATAAAAGAATTGGAACAACAGGAAAAAGATTTGCTAAACAAGAACCTTTCTCCAGAGGTACTCAAACGCCAACAAAGTATCATGACTCGATTATTAGAAAGCGAGAAAGCATTGATGGAAAGAGATTTTGATGAGAAAAGAGAATCGAAGGAAGGAAAAGTTTTCAATTATAGTAACCAAAAACGAATTGATGAGTATAACCAACAAAAACTGAAACAAGTTGAGATGCTTCGAAGCGTTGATCCTTTATATAGAAAGTATTATAAGGATAAAGCCTCTGAGTATTTTAATCAAAGTTTGTAATGGCTTATAAAATGAACATTGAGTTAACGGAATTATATCGCTTGAATTTTTCTTCAGAATTATCAAATATCACTAAGGTAGAATCTTTGATTGATGATGTATGTAGGGATTTGGATTTAAGTGAAGATCTATATGGTAATATTTTGATTGCTGTTACGGAAGCAGTAAACAATGCAATTATACATGGCAATCAATTTTCACCTACTCTAGATGTTGATTTGTCTGTTAGCTTAACACCATCACATGTTTGTTTTCGTGTTTCCGATAAAGGAGTTGGTTTTGATTATTTGAATTTACCAGATCCTACTTCACCTGAAAACATTGAAAAGGAAAATGGAAGAGGCATTTTTTTAATCAAAAATCTTTCTGACGATGTTCAATTTAACAATTCAGGCGCTGAAGTTTCCATCTTTTTTATACGTTAATTATGGTTGTAGTTTGTTTTGAGGATGTAGATAGTTTTGATCTTTCTGTAATTTTTTTAGAATCTTGGTACAACAAAGTTGCTTCAATTCATGGTAAATCCTTAGGTGATATTACAGTGATTTTTTGTTCAGATGATTATTTGTTAGAGATGAATCAACAACATTTGTCCCATGATTTTTTTACAGATATTATAACTTTTGATTACACATTCGAAGACACTATTTCTGGAGATTTATTTATTAGTGTTGACCGTGTAAAAGACAATGCACAAACGTTAAACCATTCTTTCGAAGATGAATTACATAGGGTCTGTATTCATGGTGTTCTTCATTTATGTGGTTTTGGTGATAAATCAGAAGATGATGAGAAACGTATGCGCCTTTTAGAAGATGATGCTTTGTCTTTACGTTTCACGTGAAACATTCCATCACTCTCTTTTGTTTGACGTAATTTTGTTCCACGTGAAACAAATCAAAAATGCTTAAAGAATACGATGTAATTGTTGTTGGTGGTGGTCATGCAGGTTGTGAAGCTGCGAATGCTGCTGCAAAAATGGGTAGTTCCGTTTTGTTGATTACCATGAACATGAATACAATTGCACAAATGAGTTGTAATCCTGCAATGGGTGGAGTTGCAAAAGGCCAAATTGTTCGTGAAATCGATGCTCTTGGCGGAGGTTCTGGTTTAATTTCAGATCGGTCAGCGATTCAGTTTAGAATGTTAAATCTGTCGAAAGGACCTGCTATGTGGTCGCCAAGAACTCAAAATGATCGCATGAAATTTGCCGAAGAATGGAGGTTGCTTTTGGAGCAAAACCGAAATGTTGATTTTTGGCAAGATACAGTGACGGGACTTTTAACTAATGGTTCAAAGGTTTCTGGTGTTAAAACAGGTATTGGAATTGATGTTTTTGGGAAATCTGTTGTATTGACAAATGGTACGTTTCTTAATGGTTTGATTCATATTGGAGAAAAACAGTTTGGCGGTGGGCGTGTTGGTGAAAAAGCAGCATACGGCATTACAGAAGAGTTGATTCAATTGGGTTTCGAATCAGGTCGTATGAAAACTGGTACTCCTCCTCGTATTGATGGTCGCTCTTTGGATTATTCCAAAATGGAGGTTCAACATGGTGATGTGACTTCTGATAAGTTTAGCTTTTCTAGTGCGACTTCAGCTTTGAAAGAACAAAGACCATGTCACATTACTTACACGAATGAATTAACTCACGAAATTCTACGTTCTGGTTTTGATCGTTCTCCAATGTTTAATGGAGCTATTCAGAGTAGAGGGCCTCGCTATTGTCCAAGTATTGAAGATAAGATTAATCGTTTTGCAGAAAGAGACAGGCATCAATTGTTTGTTGAGCCTGAAGGTTGGAACACGGTTGAGATCTATGTTAATGGTTTTAGTACTTCCTTGCCTGAAGAAATTCAATTAAAAGCTTTGCAAACAGTTCCAGGTTTTGAAAACGCAAAAATGTTTCGCCCTGGTTATGCGATTGAATATGATTACTTCCCTCCTACTCAATTAAAACATACTTTAGAAACCAAGTTGATTGAAGGTTTGTATTTTGCTGGACAGATCAACGGGACAACAGGTTATGAAGAAGCAGCTTGCCAAGGGTTAATGGCAGGAATTAATGCTCATCTAAAAGTTCAGGAAAAAGACCCTTTAATTTTATCTAGAAGTGAAGCTTATATTGGTGTTTTGATTGATGATTTGATTACCAAAGGGACGAAAGAACCTTATCGAATGTTTACAAGTCGTGCTGAATATCGAATTTTATTAAGACAAGATAATGCTGATATTCGTTTAACACCAATTGGACATGCTATTGGTTTAGCTTCCGACGAAGATTTAGAAAGAGTAAACACAAAGGTAAACGGAGTCGAATCATTAAAAAGAGAATTGAAAAATTTATCGATTACGCCTGATGCTGCTAATCCATTGTTGAAAGAGTTAGATTCTTCTCCATTATCTCAACAAGTAAAATTGAATTCGTTGTTAACGAGACCTCAAATTAATTTATCCCATCTCACGTCATTACATGAAGAGTTAAACGACAAAGTAAACGATTTGTTTTCCATTCATCCTGATATTCCAATGCAAACCGAAATACAGATGAAGTATGAAGGTTACATTTCAAGAGAACAAGAAATGGCAACAAAAATGAATCGCTTGGATGATGTTAAAATTCCAAATGAAATGGATTATTGGCAATTGGTTAGTTTAAGTGCTGAGGCTAGAGAGAAATTAACTTCTGTAAAACCAGCTACAATTGGTCAAGCATCACGCATTAGTGGGATATCACCGAGTGATATTTCTGTATTATTAATTTATTTAGGAAGATAGTTTCACGTGAAACCAAATTACACACATTCTACATGTCCAGTATGTGACGGACATGTTTTTTCAACAGCGTTGGAAACCAAAGATCATTTTTTAACTCAAGAGAAGTTTTCGATTGTTCGATGTCATTCGTGTGACTTTTATTTTACGAATCCAATTCCAACAGAAGATCGCATTGGTGATTATTACAAAAGTGAAAATTACGTTTCTCATTCATCCAGTAAAAAAGGATTTGTAAACAACTTGTATAATTTGGTTCGAAATTATACCTTGAAACAAAAGGTGTCTCTCGTTCAAAAAAGATCCAAAGGATCCGTGTTGTTAGATATTGGAGCAGGAACGGGACATTTTTTGAATCAAGCACAATCGAATGGATTTGACGTATACGGATTAGAACCAGATCAAGATGCCGTTGCTTTTGCAAAAGAAAATTTCAACATAGATCTTAAACCTCTCTCTTCCCTATCCACTTTTTCTGATCAACAATTTGATGTCATTACTATGTGGCATGTGTTGGAACATGTTTATCATTTGCAAAGAGATGTTGAACTTATTTCGAAGAAACTGAAAAAAGAGGGGGTGTTGATAATTGCTGTACCCAATATGGACTCAAACGACGCCAAACATTATGGACCCTTTTGGGCAGCTTTTGATGTTCCAAGACATTTGTATCATTTCCAAAAACCAACGATTTCGAGATTGATGGAACGGTTTGATTTAGAATTACAGGAAGTACTTCCAATGAAATTCGATTCTTACTATGTAAGTATGCTTTCTGAAAAATACCGTTGTGGAAATTTATTTCAAGCATTAGTACAAGGTTTTAAATCGAACCGAAAGGCAAAAACAGGAGGATTTAGCTCTCAGATCTATGTTTTTCGATTTAAAAACGCAAAATAAAGTGATTTAAGCGTGTTTTTGTGGTTTTGACAGGGAAACACATTGGCGTTGTTGAGAAAGGCTGTTTAAAGCGGTGAAATTTTTAACAGGAAGATTGAAAAATGATCGATTTGATATGGTTTTAATATTTTTCTTATGATAGAGACAGATGTTTGCATTATTGGATCTGGTCCAGCCGGAGCTACTACTTCGATGATGTTATCAAAAAAAAAGATTTCGCATGTTCTTGTTGATAAATCTGAATTTCCAAGAGACAAAACCTGTGGAGATGGTTTAATATTGTATACTTTCAAAGTATTAAAACAGATAGACCCTTCCCTACTGAATAAGTTTATAAATGACACAAGATTTATTTCTACTAAAAATGCTAAGTTTCATTTTAATGATTCAACTCAAATTGAAATAAATTACGATGATAAGCAGGATTATGAGCCGATTTTCTATGGTAAACGATTTGATTTTGATGCGTTTTTAGTAGAAAATTGTACTTCTCCTTTTGTAAAGCAACTCTATGGAAGTCCCGTTGTTAGTTACGAAAAAACAAAAGATAGAATTTTGTTAAAATTAAAAAATGGTTCTATTATTTCTACAAAAATGGTTGTGGGAGCAGATGGATATCAATCTTTTGTATCGCGAAAAATTGGCGAAAACAAAATCGATCATTCTCGAAGTTCAACCTTTATAAGTGCTTATTTCAAAGGAATAGAATTTTTACATAATCAAAATGAAGCTGAAGTGCGCATTGTGAGAAACAAAATACCTTTGTTTTTCTATATTTTTCCTCTCCCAAATGGTGAAGCAAATGTTTCAATTGGAGGTCTTTCTTCTGATATTCAGAAGTATAAGATTGATCTAAAAAAAGAAATCAATCACCTACTATCGAATCACCCAAAAATTAAGCACCGTTTTATTAATGCTGAACAATCTGGAAATTGGCGCGGTTGGGGAATTCCTTGTCATTTTGGACATTTAAATTTGTTTGGTGATCGTTACTTGCTTATTGGAGATGCTGCAGGTTTGGCGAATTCTTTTTACAAAGAAGGCGTTGGAACTGGAATGATGTCAGGTATCATTGCAGCTAAAAAGATTGAAGAAGCAATAAAATCAAATGATTTTTCAGAATCATTTTTAGCTGATTATGAGACAAGTTTGTCAACAGAATTTGGTAAATTACTGAAGTATAGCAGAGCAATGATGTATCTTACAAAAAGAAAAAATATGATTGATATCCTAGTTTATTTTTTTAAACGAAAAATAGAAAAAAAGGTATTAAATGTCATTCAAAAAAGGACGTATTAAAATATAAACTAAATGATTACATTACTGGTTCAACCCAATCGCCATGTTCTTTGATTAAATCAATTAGTGCGTCAACTGCATTTTCTTCCGAAATATTCTTCCGAACGACCTCTTTTTCTTTGTACAAATGTATTTTTCCTGGCCCGGTTCCAACATAACCATAGTCAGCATCAGCCATTTCTCCAGGTCCGTTTACAATACATCCCATGATTCCTATTTTGATGCCCTTCAAGTGTGCGGTTCGTTGCCTGATTTTTGCTGTTGTTTCTTGTAAATCAAACAAGGTTCGTCCACAAGATGGACATGATATGTATTCTGTTTTTGATATTCTTGTGCGTGTAGCTTGCAGAATTCCAAATGCAAGAGAGTTCACTTCTTTTTGAGGCAAATCAGAACAAGTGATCCAAATTCCATCGCCAAATCCGTCAATAAATTGATTCCCAGCATCCGATGAAATTGAGAGCTGAGCACTTTCTAAGTCTTGGTTTTCTGATTGATAATGTAAAACTACGGGTATTTGAATGTTATTTTCATCCAATAGCGTTCTGATGTATCTGTATACTTGTGTTTTGTTGTCGTAACTTGTTTCAATTACACCAACAACATTTTGTAATTTTTCTTTATTTTTAATGATCTTATCAATGGTTAACTCATTGATTTTTAAAAACATTAAATCTGATTTAATTTCATTTTCATCAAATTCATTCCAAGTGAAAAGTGGAAAATAGCCTTTCTTTTTTTCCTGATTATTCCATGTTGTAAAATTAAATATGGCGCCAAGTGTTCCAGGGATTTCAAAGGAAAGCGAATTATCACCTAAGTATACATAATCAGCTGCCAAATCTTGTATGTTCCATTTGTCTAGATTAACGGAATAATTATATCCAAAAGCAAAGAAGTTTGCCGGCGAAATTTGAGTTTTATTCGATAAATCAGCAACTACAATAGGATGATTTTTACCACCTATATTATTAATTTGATTTGTAATTCTTCGTTGGTATTCGAAAGGACTATATTTAATTTTTAAATTAGTTGAAACTAAAAAATTGTTTTTAGATTTTATCGTTTTTTCAATCAGTTTTTTAGCTACAGGTATTTCAAATTCAGGATCTTCTGTTAATGAAACTCGGATTGTATCGCCTAATCCATCTTCCAAAAGCGCACCAATACCAACGGCAGATTTAATTCTACCATCTTCCCCATCACCTGCTTCCGTTACACCTAAATGCAGCGGATAATTCATGTTTTCTTCCGCCATTTTAACAACTAGAAGACGATATGCTTGAACCATAACGAGCGTATTGCTCGCCTTCATAGAAATAACGATGTCATGAAAATCGTTTTTTTGGCAAATACGCAAAAACTCAAGAGCAGACTCAACCATACCTTCTGGTGTATCTCCATAACGACTTAGAATTCGATCGGAAAGAGAACCATGGTTGGTGCCAATTCGCATTGCTGTTCCATGTTCTTTACAAATTTGTATAAGAGGGGTGAATTTTTCTTCAATCCTTTTTAATTCATTTTGATAGCTTTCGTCAGTAAAATCGATGTCTTCAAATTTCTTTTTATCTGCGTAGTTTCCAGGATTTACGCGTACTTTTTGAATTAATTTTGCAGCGATTTCAGCAGCATTGGGAGTAAAATGAATGTCTGCAACCAAAGGCGTTTCGTACCCAAGTTCTGCTAATTTTTCTCTAATAACACCTAGATTTTCCGCTTCTTTTTTACTTGGAGCAGTTAGCCTTACTAGTTCGCAACCAGCTTCAATCATTCGAATAGATTGTTCAACAGAATTTTGCGTATCCATTGTATCCGTTGTCGTCATGGATTGAACTCGAATAGGGTTTTCACCTCCCATTTTGATGTTTCCAATGGTGATTTCGCGTGTTTTGATGCGCTTACGGTTGAATAAATCGATGCAATAAATACCAGGATACGAAGTTGCTTTCATCTATAAAAGTTGTTGAACGTAATAATTTTAAACAAAAGTAAAACAATTTGGTTCGATTTTAGCGTTACAAGAGTAATACATTTTCTGATATATGATTCTTATCATATTGTGAAATTTTCGCTTTTTTATATTGAATTAGGTCGTATATTTGCGAATATTAAAAATACTTTATGAGTCTTCCGAACATCACGTTCTCCAAAAGTCACAACATTGACTTTTACAAAACACTTCAACACCGCGTACGAGATTATTTTAAAGAGGTAAATAAATCTCGCTATGCAAATGCAAACATGGTTTTAAAGACAATTTTTATGTTGTCGTTGTATTTTGTTCCTTTTACTTTATTGTTAACAGTCGTTGATAATAGTTGGATTCAACTTTTATTGTGGGCTATTATGGGTACAGGAATGGCAGGTATTGGTTTGTCTGTTATGCACGATGCTAATCATGGAGCATATTCTAAAAACAAAACAGTAAATTATATTCTGAGCCAAGTAATGATTATTCTTGGAGGTTCAGATGTTAACTGGCGTATTCAGCACAATGTTTTACACCACACTTACACGAATGTAACAGGTATGGATGAAGACATTGATGCAGGTAAGATTATGCGTTTTTCGCCACATGCAGAGCGATTAAAATTTCATAAATATCAACACGTATATGCCTGGTTTTTTTACGGAATGATGACATTGATGTGGTGTACAGTGAAAGACTATAAGCAAGCTATTCGCTACAAAAACAAAGATCTGACTAAAACACAAAACATTACTTTTGGTAAATTGTTGACCAAAATTATTGTTAGTAAAGTCATTTATTTTTTCTTGTTTTTGGCTTTACCCATGTGGATTAGTTCTTCTCCTTGGTGGGTTACGTTGATTGGTTTTGTTGTGATGCACTATATTTGTGGTTTGATTTTAGCAATGATTTTTCAACCAGCACACGTTGTGCCTTCTTCCAACTATTTGTTGCCAGATGATTCAGGAAATATCGAAGCTGATTGGGCTGTAAACCAGTTGTTTAATACAGCTAATTTTGCGCCAAAAGCAAAGATTTTTTCATGGTATGTTGGTGGATTAAATTACCAAGTAGAACACCATTTATTTCCGAATATCTGCCACGTGCATTATGATAAACTATCGAAGATTGTACGTGAAACAGCTGCGGAATATAATTTACCTTATTTTTCACAGAAAACATTTTGGGCAGCTTTGCGCGAGCACACCATTATGTTGAAAAATTTAGGTCAGAAAGATTTTGCACCAGCAATTCATTAAAATGAATGTAGAAACATATCGATCTTATTGTTTAAATTTAAAGGGAACCTCAGAAGGGTTCCCTTTTGACAATGTTACTTTAGTGATTAAAGTCGGTGGAAAAATTTTCGCACTTTTTGATATTGATCAATTTAATAGTGTAAACCTAAAGTGTGATCCAGAACGCGCGATTGATTTACGCGAAAATTATGAAGGGGTTCAACCGGGTTATCACATGAATAAAAAACATTGGAATACAATCCGGTTGAATCAAGATGTCTCGGATAATATGTTGATTGAATTAACAGAACATTCGTATGAATTAGTTGTTGCTTCATTGCCAAAAAAAATTAAGGATGAGTTGTAGAGTAGATAAATATGTTTGGTCGGTTCGTTTAACAAAAACAAGATCACAAGCGACCGATTTGCTAACAAAAGGCAAAATTAAGGTAAACAATTCCAATATTAAACCAGCGAAAGAAATCAAAGAGGGAGACATCATTTCTATTACCAAAAATGCGGCAGTTTTTTCGTACAAGGTTATCCAAGTTTTAGACAAACGAGTTGGAGCTAAGCTTGTTCCAGATTATTTATTAGACATAACACCTGCTGAGGAAATAGAAAAATTTAAAACATATCAATTAGCGCAAAGTGCTTATCGTGAATATGGAACGGGTAGACCAACGAAGAGAGATCGAAGGGATATTGAAGATTATCTCAGTTGGGATTAATTTAACTAGCAAAAAAATATGCTAATCCGAGAATAATGATTCCACCGTCAATAAAACCACTAAATATATAATCTTTTGCTTCCGTTTTTACGAAGAATAGACAAATTAATTGGTAGGAAACAGCAGCGAAAAACCAATAATTTGATTTGAATTCAGGAAACCAATACAAAACCCCCATGAAAAACCCTAAATGAAGCCCCGTAGCGAGTTTTTTAGCTGTCGAAACACCAAATACCTGTGGAATCGTTTTTTGTGTGTTATAATCGTTTAGAATGTCTCGAATATCAAATGGAATCGTTATACCAAGAAAATACAAATAATTTAAACCAATAAAAAGATAGGCTTTCTCGATGTCAATTTGAGCATTTTCAAGAGGAAAAGCAAAACAACAAAGTAGCCAAACGACAACAATGATGTGTATTTTTACGTAAGGTAATTCACGTAAAGGTTTGTTGGTAAAAGGATTTTTGGCGGCATAAATCAAACCTAAAATTATAGCTAAAATAAGGACTAAATAAGCTTGTATGGTGTGAATCCAATAAAAAGAAGTCACAGCAAGCAAAACCAATGTAAAGAAACTTAAGATTTTGAAAAGAGGCTGATGAATTATGGACCACTCACTTCTTTCTGTAGGGTGAAGTTTAAGCGGAGGAGGAGACAATGTTCGCTGAAAATTGTACATGAATAAGGTTCCTGTTCCGATCAAAACACTATTAAAAAAAGATGTTTCGGCATGAAAATAAGAAGAAACACCGCCGGTCAGAATTCCAGCGGCGATCGAAATTAACCAATTCCCATACAAAAATGAATTAAGAAATTTCAAAATGTCTTTTTATTTCTTGTTCAACACGTTCAACAGAGATTAGTTCTATACAAGAGCAAGCTTTTTTCTTTTTACACGTTGGACATTCTACATCATTTACAAGAATATGTACATGATTTCCAAGTGCTTTCCATCTTCCAGGGTGAATAGGTCTTTTTGGCGAAAAGAGACCGATAGTTAATTTATTATTGATTCCCGCTAAATGTAAAGGCCCTGTGCTACAAGCAACTAATCCATCACAATGACCAATAAAAGCAATTAATTCTGAAAGAGACATTTTTCCAGATGTATCAACACAAAGTTCATGTGATGGTAGATATCCTCTAAATTGAACACCTTCTTTTTCAGTCCCTGTGAAGAAAACTTGAATTCCGAATGAATTTAGTTTTTTGGTTAATTCAACGTATTTTTCTATTGGCCATTCAACCGCACTGCCTTGCGATTTTGGATGAAGAATGATTTTGTGTCTTTCGTTTGATAATTTTTCTTCTATGACTTTTGGAAGAGAAATTTCTGGATTTTTGAAATGTGAGTATAAGTTTGTAATCTCATCTAATTCAGGAAGAGTATCAATTCCAAAAGGGCGAAGAAGTTCGAAATTTAATTGAGATTCATGAAAATCCGAGTTTTTTCGAGAAAAATTCAACCGAATATTACACGTAAGTAAATGAAAACTTCGGTGTGAGGTTCCTATTCGGAAAGGAACTTTTGCTTTTTTTGCTAAGGATGCTAACTCTTTATTTGGGAAAACATGAATAAACGCATCTATTTTTAGTGATCTTAAGTGATCTACACGACTCGAAACGGGCATTTGTTCCCAATCAGTTACTACTTCCACTTCATCAATGGAATCAAAACAATCTAAAACAGGTTTCGTATAACTATTTCCTAGAAATACAATTCGAGTAGATGGGAATTTTTGTTTGAGCCACGAGCACAAAGGAAGCGTCAAAACGACATCTCCGATACTATCCGTTCGACTAATTAATACACGTTTGTTGTTTAAATCAATTTGTTTACTCATACTTTGTTTTTTGGGTAGTAGCATGGAGCAAAATTAGTGTAGATTTTGACCGTTTGATTGGATTAGTTTTCTTAGCTTTTTGTATTTAACAAAAGTTGCATATGCAGATAAACGACTGATTGTAAATCCCGCTTTTCCATCCAAAACACCCAGTTTGATAAAATAATCTTTTATAAATTTCACAACAGGACTTAAAACCCAAGTTATCCAAGGAGCTTTTTTTCCTTCTTGGAATTGGGCTTTTGCAAGAATACTTGTAAAATACTCTATTTGCTTGTAATGATCTTCGCGTGTGTAATAACTGTAATGCAAAATATCTCCCTTCAAATGCTTTGTTTCACTTGATTTATCGGTGAGCTCATATTTATCATGAGGATTTGTACCTCCCCACTCCCCTTTTCGTGAATCCCAAAGACGAAGTTTTGTGTCGGGATACCATCCACAATGGTGAATCCACGAACCACAATAGTTGGTTAATCGATTCATCGTGTATCCGTCAAATTTCCAGTTATTTTTAACTTCTAAGATTGATTTTTGGAGTGTTTCATCCAAAGCTTCATCCGCATCTAAGGATAAAACATGAGGGTATTTTGCTTGAGATATTGCCCAGTTTTTTTGTTGAATATGCCCTTCGAATTCATGTTCGATGAATCGAACGCCAAAAGAAGCACATATTTCGGCTGTTTTATCTGTTGAAAATGAATCAATCACGACAATGTCATCCGCAACACCTTGCAATGATTCTAAACAACGACCAATGTTTCGTTCTTCATTGAATGTAATGATTACTGCAGAAATCGGTGTCATATCAACCTCATTTTTGGGATGTCAAAAGTACGAATAAAGTCGTATATATAATCAGTATTACTTATTTCACGCGTAACTGTTGGCCTTCACGAATTTTATTTGGGTTTACTCCGGGATTTAATTTTTGAAGTTGCGCCATGGTTAAACCATGTTTTTGAGCAACGCGATTAAACAAATCACCTGATTTAACCGTGTAATATTTTTTGACAGGTGCATGTGGTGTTGGTTTATTTTCAATTGGTTTAGGTGTTTCAACTTCTTTAACTTGTGGTACCAAACCCGGTTTACTTAATTTTACTTTTTGTTGAATTACAAGTTTTTGGTCAATGTTTAACCAATTCGTAGTAAGTCCATTCCATTTTTTAATATCTTCAACAGTAACGTTGTATTTATTTGCAATAAAAGTCAAACTTTCATTTCGTGAAACGGTGTGTGTTATTTTAACAACTGTATCGTATGAAATCATACCAGCTACTAAAGTGTCTTTCTTTGAAATCGTTGAAACGATTGGTTTTGGTTGAACAACATCTTGCGTTGATTGAGTTGGTGCTTTGATAATAATTTTCAATGATTTACCGATATTAACTCGGGTGCTTCGCAAGCGATTCCATTGCATGATTTGACCGTTACTAACGCCGTATTTTTTGGCGATTTTGGTCATTGTTTCACCTGATCGTACTTTGTGATAAATGACTTTATCTTGGTTTGAACCTACTTCGTTTGAGGCAATAATTGGCTGTTCGTCAGTAAGAGAATCGGATTCTGGTGTTGGTTTTGTTTCGGGAACGATATTTGTTCCAAAAAGAACTTTTTCTAATTTGTATAGAGAATCTTCGAGGGATACTAATTTTCCGATTTTTGGAAGCGGACCAGAAATACATTGAGCTGGAAATGACAGAGGAATGTATGTCTTTTTATACACAGGGTTTACTGCTTGAATATCTGCAACTTCCCAATTCACTAATTTTTCAATCGTTTGCATGTGAACACCTTGTTTTAAACACATCGTGTCTAATTGCGTGTAGTGAATTTTTGCTTCCATGGGAACGATGTTGTGTTCGGCATGGTACGTTAAAAGATAAGCGGCAGCGATAAAATTAGGAACATATCCCTGTGTTTCACGAGGTAAAAAGGGTCGAACTTGCCAATAAGTTGTTTTGCCACCAGACCGTCTGATTGCTTTGTTGACATTTCCTGGGCCAGCATTGTAGGCAGCAAGCGCTAAATTCCAGTCGCCGTAAATATCATGTAATTTTTTCAGGTAACGGCATGCAGCATCAGTAGATTTTGCTGGATCCATGCGCTCATCAAAGTATGAGTTTTCTTTTAATCCATACATTTTTCCTGTTCCATACATAAATTGCCAAAGACCAAGTGCTCCAGCAGGTGATTTTACTTGAGGACGAAGTCCACTTTCAATAACAGATAGGAAGCGTAATTCGTGTGGAATACCATATTTATCAAGCGTTTCTTCATACATATCGAAATACAAAGCAGAACGACCGAGAACAATTTTAGCAAAGCTGCGACGGTTTTTTGCAAAAAAGCGAATTGTCGAAAGTGTTATTGGGTTACAATTAAATTGAAATGAAGAATATTCATTCATTTTTTGAAGTCGCTCGCAGTATACTTCATCTGAAAAATCGGGAACTTCATTGGCATCATACTCCAAAGCATCAATGATGGAATCGAAATTTCTTGAATTAGCATAAGTTGCATAAAAATCCATTAATGTTTCATCCACCATTTTGATGAAAGCTTCACTACTCAAACTGTCTTTTACCGATGGTTTTGGTTTTCGGTTTTGTCCCCAAACCAGTTGGATTGAACCTACAAGAAACAAGATGAGTAGCGTTTTTTTCATGGTGTTTAATGCTTTTTTATGCGTCTGCCGGGGTAAATGTGTCTACCAAGTAAGCAGAGAAATCAAAAAGTGCTTTTTCAGCGTGATGAGGTGCAGTTATCTGAACACCAAATGGAAGTTTATTGCTGTGAATACCAAGAGGTAAAGAAATAGCAGGATGACCTGTTAAATTGGCACTAACAGTAAAAATATCTTGTAAATACATTTGAATGGGATCACTCACTGAATTCAATTCAAACGCTGTGTTTGGTGTTGTAGGTGAAATGATAAAGTCGAATTGATCTAAAAATGCATTTGTCTTGTTTTGTAAAACGCGTCTTACTTTTTGTGCTTTGGTGTAGTAGGCATCGTAATAACCATGAGATAAAACAAACGTTCCAGCCATGATTCTACGTTTTACCTCTTCACCGAAACCTTCTGAACGACTTTGTTTGTAAGTTGCTTCAACTCCTTTAGCATTGGGTGATCGGTAACCATAATGAACTCCATCAAAGCGAGATAAGTTGGAAGATGCTTCAGCGGTTGAAAGCACATAGTAAGTTTGAACCATGTAATCAACTTCTGGGAATGAAACTGCTTCAACTGTATGACCTGCTGAACGTAAGTCAGCGAAGAGTTTGTCAAAATAGGCTTTCACTTCAGGATCGATTCCTCTGCTTTCCAAAGATTCTTGGATGTAAGCAATTCGCAAAGTTTTGTCTGTTTTTTCAGGAGCAAAGTTTCCAACTTCTTTGCTAGAAGAAGTTGCATCTAGTGGATCCTTTCCAGCCATAATTTCTGTGAGCAATGCGGTATCTTCCAAAGAATTAGCAAATACACCGATTTGATCGAAAGAAGAAGCATAAGCAATCAAACCATATCGACTAATTTTTCCATACGTTGGTTTGATTCCAAAAGTTCCTGTAAAGGAAGCTGGTTGACGAATAGACCCACCTGTATCACTACCTAAAGAAGCGGTACAAAGATGAGCTGCCACAGCAGCAGCAGAGCCACCAGATGAACCACCAGGAACCGTTTTTGTATTTAGAGGATTAAGAACGGGACCAAAAGCTGAATTTTCATTCGAACTTCCCATAGCAAACTCATCGCAATTCAATCGACCAATAACAACCGCATCTTCTGCGAGTAAACGTTCGAGGGCTGTTGCGGTAAATTGTGATTCAAAATCTTTTAAAATTTTAGAAGATGCCGAAACACGGTGGTTTTTGTAACAAATATTGTCTTTTATTCCAAGCACAAGTCCAGCTAGTCGCCCAGCTGTGCCTGCTTTTATTTTTTCGTCTACTCGAATAGCTTGAGCACGAGCACTTTCATTAAAAACCTCTAAAAAAGCGTTTAAATGTTGGTTCGCATCAATTCGATCCAAATAGTGTTCAACAATGTTTACAACGGTTTCACCCGAAGTAAGAGCTTGTTTTACTTCAGAAAAATTTTTGTACATGGAAAAGAGGTTTCTTACTTTTTTTCTTCGGTTGTTTCTGTTTCTCCTTTAGAAGCGTCTTTGAATTCTTTCACACCTTTACCAAGGCCTTTCATTAATTCAGGAATTTTTTTACCTCCGAACAATAATACCACGATTGCTAAAATCAAAATGATTTGCCATGGCCCCATTACACCTAATATCATTTTACTAGAATTAAATTTCCACAAAGTTACGTAATAAATAGGAAAGTCGCTTATTTCGTCCAATTTGGATGTTAAAAATTAGCTTTTTTAACGTTTATTGAAAAAACGCCACTTCGATCTTAGACATGTTAAACGAAAATCATCCAACAGTTCACTGATGTTTTGACCGATTAATTTTTGCTGAAATTTGTATGTTCCTTTTCCTGTTTTGTAGTCAATTTCATCATCAAAAATCGGAATAATTGCCAGAAAATGAATTGTTTTATCTGTTTCTTTGATTGGTGAAAGCTCTTGACGCAACAAAATTGGATCTGAAAAAAGGAAGTGTTTTTGTTTCATTGTTTCAGATAGTTCTTCTGGTGGATTTCCAGCACTAATCGTATGACCTACACCAAACCAAGTTTTTTTGTCTAAAATATGCTTGCTTAATTTTTGAATCCATGTAAAAACCCAGTTGTAATTTGGGTGATTCAAATCGTCTAAATCCCAATAACTAGGTAGACAAAAATACAATTCATTGAATTCACGGCCTTCGTATTTTGGAGTGACTGGCATTTGATAGTTGCTCAAACCATTTGTAATTAAAATTCGAACCGTTGATCTGGATTCGATTTCAACTAAAAGTAAAGGAATCTCATCCGAACTTGTTGGCCAAACGTGTACTTTTTCTTTTCCAAATCGTTTTTGGAGCGTTTCTTCTAAAATTCTCATGCGTTTGTACTGTTTTTTTCTGATGAAACAAGCGGCTGTATGCTTTCCCAAAATTCTCCCGAAGAAGGAACACATCCGTTTTCTAACATTTGATGAATCTCCATTTCGCGATCCGAATCATACCCTTTTGATTTTTTAAACCATTTGATTTCAGCTAAATGATTGGTTAAACCGAAATGAATTCCTTCCGGAGTTGAAAAATCAAGTTCGGGATGATTGTGTTGTAGTCCAATCAATAATAGACGGTCAGATTGGCAAGCAAAAACCAAACATGTTTCTTTCGTTCGGTGTTCTACAAAAGCAATACGTTCATAAATGGTTTGTAAAACTTGATCACTAAACAAGGCAACTAGTTGACGTGCTTTGTCTGGATTTTCTTGATTTATTTGACGCCATTCTTCATCATAGACAGCATTTACAACCAAAAACTGTTTCAATTCTGGTTCAAAAACACGAAGTTCATCGTCTGTCAACATGCGGTATTTCATGGTACAAAAGTACAAACTTATGCGAGAGGGAAACCATTTAAATGGTTTACAACATTAGACAATTTGGTTTAGTTGGTATAATTTTAGAAAATCATCCATTTCTTGTTGAAAGGTTTTGTTTTGATGTGCTCCTTTTTGTGCTTTGATGTAATTCTCCACTTTCTCCACCATCGATTCGGAAATAGAAAAACAGGCATATCCAGTTTGCCAAGAGAATTTTTCTGGAATTAATTCATGGTGATTGATAAAATGGGAGCTACTTCCTTTGATTTGTTTAATTGTTTCTGCTATGGATTTTTGCGGATTAAGTAAAAACAAACAATGAATGTGGTCTTTCGTACCATTAATTATCAGCGAAGGACATCCTAAGTTTCTCAACTCTTGGGTGATGTGATAATACAGTTTGTTTTCGATTGATTCGTTGATCAAAGGTTGCTGCTTTTTGGTTGACCACAAAGCATGAATCCAGATTTTGTTGTAGGAATGTGGCATTTTGTTTTTGTTTAGATGGAAACCATTTAAATGGTTTCTTTTCGTTAATATTTAAGTTACTAGAACCGAAGATATAAAAATTTCAAATCAAAAACAAAAATGGAATGTATTATTCTGAAAACCATTTAAATGGTTTAAAAAAACCGAATCCAACAAAAGCTAGATCCGGTTTCTTTCGTTCTGAAAAGCTTGTTACAATAATGTATATTGGATATACGTTTTGTTTTTCTTGTATTGGTTGGTAATTCGAACAAGCATTCCTTCCGAGTTGTATTCAAACAAGCTACTTGAAGTCACTTTTCTTTTTTTGCCATTCATGCTGATTCGTTCGATTGTTCGACCTTTATCGTCTAGTTTTTGAACATAACCATATTTGAAATTGCCATTTTTTTCACTGAAAATGTAATGTGTTTTTGAGTTGGGAGTGTAGATGGAGTGATTTACAAGTAAGGTGTCGTGTAAAAAGCGTTTCGAATCCATCATCACAGAATCTTTCGAATATTTGCTTTTGATTAAAACATCTTTCCCCTTTTCGATCGTACGAATAATCACCTCGTATTCGCCAGATGAGAATTCATTGTAAGACTTACAAAAGCTACTTGTTTCATCCGTTTTATTTGCCACAATTTTTCCTTCAGGTAAACAATCGTAATACCATCTTTTTTTCAATTTTCCATCCAAAAAATAAACCGTTTCGTTCAATTTATCTTCTTCATTATAGGTGTGTTTGATGAGGTAAACATGTTTTTTTTCGCGTAATTCCTTACTAGTAACTTTTCCTGACGGAGAATAAGTAAAATAAGTTTCTGTACTTAATTTACCATTTTTCTTCGTCACAATAGAAGTCAATTTTCCTTGATCATTATAGGTTCTTTTGGAGGAAAAGTGCCTCTTTTTTCCTTTATTTTCGGTGGAAGCCAACAACGTGTCTCGTTCATATTGATAGGTAACATGCCAGTTTTTTGAACTAAAATCAGTTATCCGACCAAAGTTATTAAATTGCATTTCAAATCTACTTTTTTCCTTGTTTTTTTGGTTCGTAGATGTTCGAACAAGGGTTTTATTTCCAATGAGTAAGCGTTGGTCAGGAGTGATTTCTCTGGAAAAAGCAAAGGTATTTTGTTCTTCGTTGAGTAGTTGAAAATTCAAACGGTTGAAAGTTCGATCACTTTTTTGAGACCAACTCACAAATGGGATTAATAGCAAAAAGACTAATTTTTTCATCGTGTTTCGTTTTTGGTTTACAGTCGTATAAGTTAAGAGCATTGTTTCGTTACAACTTTTTATTTGTTTTTCGTGTTTTCACTTCAGCAACTTGTATCTTTGTCCGTATGAGCAAAAAGAAAGGAATCGCCATTTTAGGGTCTACTGGTTCGATTGGCACACAAGCGTTGGAAGTAATTGCTTCTTATCCTGATAAATTTGATTTACAGGTTATTACGGCCAACAACAATGCCGATTTATTAATTGAACAAGCAAAACAATTCAAACCCAATGTGGTTGTGATTGTGCGAGAAGACTTGTATGATAAAGTGAAATCTGCTTTACAAGATGAACCGATTCATGTCTATACAGGTGAAGATGTTCTTGCTCAGGTTGTTGCATACCAAGATGTGGATGTGGTGCTTACCGCTTTGGTAGGCTATGCAGGTTTAAAACCGACCTTGGCAGCGATTGATGCTCAAAAAACCATTGCTTTAGCCAACAAAGAAACACTTGTGGTTGCTGGTGAATTGGTTACAAAAAGAGCCAAAGATAAAGGAGTCAATATTTATCCAGTTGATTCAGAGCACTCAGCGATTTTTCAATGTTTAGTGGGTGAATTTCACAACCCTATTGAAAAAATTTACCTCACTGCTTCCGGTGGTCCTTTCCGTGGTTGGTCTTTGGAGCAATTGGAAAAAGTGACCGTTCAACAAGCATTGAAACACCCAAATTGGTCAATGGGAGCAAAAATCACCATTGATTCAGCGAGTTTGATGAACAAAGGCTTGGAGGTAATTGAAGCTAAATGGTTATTTGGACTTCGATCCGATCAAATTGATGTGATTGTTCATCCACAGTCAATAATTCACAGTTTGGTCCAATTTGAAGATGGAAGCATGAAAGCACAAATGGGCTTGCCAGATATGAAATTGCCGATTCAATTTGCACTCACTTATCCCGATCGGTTTTTAACCGATTTTCCGCGTTTCGATTTTTTGAATTATCCTCAATTAACGTTCGAAAAACCAGATCGAAAAACGTTCAGAAACTTAGACTTAGCCTATGAAGCAATGGATCTTCAAGGTACTGCAGCTTGCGCACTAAATGCTGCCAACGAAGTAACTGTTCAGGCGTTTTTAGAGGAAAAAATTGCGTTTTTAGATATTGCAAAAATCAATGAAAAAGTAATGCGTGAAGTTGATAACACGATTAATCCTTCGTATGAAGCGTATGTTCAAACAGATACGGAAGCAAGAATTCAAGCCAATAAATGGATAGGAAAATAACTTAAGTTTTTATTTGAAAAAAAACTTGTAAACTGCCAGGCAAAGCCCAAATCCAAGTATTGAACTAAAATAAAAAGTGCGCCAAAACGGATGTCCATCGCGTTGCCAGTACATTGCATTCAAAAAACCGAGTATAATACCGATTCCTATTGAGGCGATCCAAAGCATTAGTTTGTTTTTAAAAGGCGTTCTTCAGGTGAAATTGCTTTGTTCTTGTTTGCCAATTGTCCGCATGCGGCATCGATGTCTTTACCTCGACTTCTTCGTACATTCACAACCAAATTGCGTTCTTCTAAAAAACGGGCAAAAGCATCGACTTTGAACGGATCCGCTTGTCGAAATTCGCCCCCATCGATAGGATTGTATTCGATGATGTTTATTTTGCACGGAACACATTTCGCAAATTCAGCTAGTTCCCGCGCGTCTTGAATTTCGTCGTTGAAACCGTTGAAAATGATGTATTCAAATGTGACACGTGAACCTGTTTTTTCATGGAAATATTCCAAGGCCTCACGCAACGATTCTAAATTGTTGGTTTCATTGATCTCCATGATTTTGTCCCGCTTAGCATCGTTGGCCGCATGGAGTGATAATGCCAAGTTAAATTTCACTTCATCATCGCCCAGTTTTTTGATCATCTTAGCAATTCCAGCGGTGGAAACGGTAATTCTTCGTGGTGACATGCCTAATCCAGATTCGGAAGTCAAAATTTCTGTGGATCGAAGGACGTTTTTGTAGTTCAATAAAGGCTCACCCATTCCCATGTAAACAATGTTACTCAAGGTTTGTCCATAACGTTGTTCGGCTTGGTTTTTTAAGTAAACAACTTGATCTACAATCTCTCCCGCTGTCAAGTTCCGCATCAATTTCAATCGACCTGTGGCGCAGAAAGTACATGCCAAACTACATCCTACTTGCGAAGAAATACACGCTGTCATGCGAGAACTTGTTGGAATCAAAACACCTTCAACAACTTTTCCTTGTTCTACTTGAAAAGCACATTTGATGGTTTTATCTGAACTGATTTGTTGATCATCCAAATAAATTTTGTCAATGAAATAATGCATTTCCAACTTGTCACGAAAATCCTTGCTCAGGTTGGTCATTTCTTCAAACGAACCAGCATTTTTTTTCCACAGCCATTCGAAAACTTGTTGCGCACGAAACCGTTTTTCTCCCAAGCCCAAGAAAGCATCTTGCAACTCAGGAAGCGTCAAATTGCGAATGTTGTGTTTGCGTGATTCCATGTCACAAAGGTACACATTCCGTATCGATTTTGAAAAATCATTCCAACTTACTCAACTCCTTTGGTCGAATTAGGTACTTGAGTCCAATCTGAAAACTGCGAGCTGTGCCATTTAGTACAGAATATCCGGAAATGGGTGTTGGATTGGTTGCTGAAATGTATGTTTTGTCGGAACGCAACGCCGCATTTATTCCCAATTGTTGCTTGAATTGCAGGGATAGAGTCAGTTTTTCAGTCAATCGAATGTCTTTGGAAATACCTAGATAACCGATGGGCATTAATTTTCCAACGATGTAACTAGAGTCAGTTATTTGTGCTTTTACGATATTGTTTGTATCTGAAATAGTAACAGTCTGATTACTTAAATAAGAGTCAGGTGCAAAATGGGTGGCCAAACCTAGACCAGCGTGAACATTAAAAAATTGAAACAAAGTTTGTTTGTTTTGAATGCGATATCCAAATCCACCCTGAATAAAATGTCCAAAAAATGCATTCGATCCCATCGTTCCAATTTCATTCTTAGAACTGATAACATTCCAAAACTCAAAAAAATTGTATTCAGCCTCCCAGAAAAAGCCATTTCGAATTCCTTTTTCCAATGCAATGCGTGGTTGCATACTGGCAAATCCACCATTTTTGAAAGGGGTGTTTTTTGTTTTTACTGTATTTTGTGCACTAGCCCAACCAATTCCCAATGATAGATAGGTGCTTTTTGGATCGATGTATCGCTTTTCTTTTTTTCTACTTTTTCTTGCTTCTCGATCATTTAATTCGCCAGATTGTTTGAGTTCTGCTATGCATTCTTTCCGTTGTATTTGTGAAAAGGTGTATGCCATTCCAAAGTAAACTCCACGCGATGTTTGATGGATATTACCGCTTGAAGAGATATCATTTCCCCAAGATACGTAGTTGCCTGAGATTGCATTTTGAAAGCCATATTGGTAAAACAACAGTAAGGAAACATAGTCTTTTCGTTTTGTTTGGACTTGGTATTCTCCTCCAAGAAGAACATAAGGTTTTATCTTACTATTGGTTTCTGTTCGAAGTTTTGTGTTTCCAGTTGGACCACTGGATGAACTTTCACTTAACACAGATCCAAGGCGATTCCATCCAAATCCAAAGGGGAGATTAATCGATTTGTTTCCTTTTGAAAAAAGGGTGTAAGCAGCCTGAAATTCGGTGCGCGATTGTGCGAACACTTGGTAGCTCCAAAGTGAATAATCGTTGTAAAGTGGGTTTTTTTCATTGAATCCTTGAATGCCTGCACCCAAACCCAACTCAGCATACCATTTTGGGTTGAACCGATACCGATACCGAAATTGGAACGAATGATTGGATGCAAAACTGGGTTCAAAATGTAATTTCGTTCCTGCTGTTTTATCAATGTTGGAACGATTGACTCCTTGAACCAACGCCACTGAAAATTGACTTTTGGGTTCGGGAGTTTGCGCTTGCGTATTTATAATTGCAAGTGGAACTAGGATGGATAAGATGATGCGATGCATAGGAAATAATTTACCTCAAGTAACGTAACTTTATTCCAATTTGTTTTATGCTTGGAAAAATTTATAATTCTTTGAAATACCGATACACTTCTGTCAAATAGGCATGAGACCGTTCGATTTCTTGTTTCCTTTGTTTTTTCGGTAGCTTGTCTTCGACCCAAAAATCGCTTTGCATTTGGTACGTATAATTTCCCGACGGAACAATCCAACCGTAGCCACGTGTGATGGTGTGCAAAGCAAACTGTGGTACCAACGGATTCATCAAGTCTTTGCTCCACGGATATCCGTCAGTTGAAAGTCCCATTTGATTCAAAAGTGTTGTTGCTAAGTCAGCTTGCGAACCCAGGGTTTCAATTTCTTTTCCTCTGTAAGCTGAATCAATCACATTTCCCCAAAAAAGGAGTGGAATTCGGTTGTAAGCTGAGCTACTCGGATTTTGATTCAACGGACTTGGATGACCGTGATCTGCAACAAAAACAAACAAGGTATTGTCAAACCAGGCTTGCTTTTTACAAGCACGAATGAATGTTCCCAAACAGTTATCGGCATACACAATCGAATTCATGAACTTCTCTTCTACACCGCTGAATTTCGGCTTTCCTTTTTGTGGATAATCATAGGGAGAATGCGTACTTCCTGTAAATGCGCAATGCAAGAAAGGCTCTTTTGTTTGGTTGATTTCTTGTAAGAAAAAACGGTATAAATCAGCATCGTAATAATTGAGTTTACCCCGTTTAATACCTGAGGGAAAGTCGTTTTCGTCTTTTACTTCATCGAAACCATGATCGAGAAAATAACCACCAATATTTCCATATTTTAAATCGCCACTAAACAAATAATGACTGCTGTAACCCAAGGGTTTTAAATCTTCATTGATGGATCGAATTTTCCGGTGTTTTTCGGGTTGCATGGTGATCGAAACCTCTGGAATAGCAGGAAATCCACTAAAAATGGCTGCGTTTCCGATTTCAGATGTCCCCGAAACAGCATGAACTTGTGAAAACAAAACTCCTTCCTTAGCTAGTTTATCGAAGTTGGGTGTAGATCCTTTGATCGAACTCAAACAACTCACTGCGTCAGCAGTCCAACTTTCGAGCACCACTACAACAATATTGGGATGCTTGTTTTTTAAGAAATACCGATCGTGTTGTTTGGGATAATCGTTCATTGCTGCATAAAGTTGTTGTGCACGTGTTGGATCGATTTTCGGCATATATGCGTCGATGTCGATGCGGTTATACATCAGGTAACTTTTCGCAAAGAAATACAGGGAATTGACCGAGATATCATTCGTTACTGGGTTTTTGGAATACATGGCCGCGTTGATATTGATCGGTATCGGTTGCCAACCGCCACGCAAAAACAAAAAGGAAAAAACGCCACCAAACGCAAAAAACAAAACACTAAAAGCCAAACCAATCCACTTGTTTGTGTTTTGTTTCGCTTCCTGAAGGGGAAATAACCAACGAAGCAATTTCCAGCCAAAAACCAATTCGATTATCAAGTAGACAAAATACCAAAATGTCATGCTATAATCCGCTGTGCGAAACACTTCATCAGGATTTCCCAAATGCATAAAAACACGGGAAGTCAGCTTGTGATTCCATTCGCCATACGCATTGATTTCACCACTGTGAACCAAAGCAACAAGGATTACTTCGACAAATAAAATTCCAAAAAACAAGCGTTTAGTCCATGTTTTGGGATAGTTGTGCCATAGAAAAAAACAAAACCATGGCAATACTGTCAATGCACCTGCGGTAGCTAAATCAAGTCGGAATGAGTAGACAAAACTCATCAACCATTCCGTCAAAGAAATTCCGTCCAATTTTTCCCACAAATGGATGGAAAACAAAATTCGTTGAAAATCAAACACTAAAACCCAAAAAACGAGTAGTTTTAAGAAAGTGTAAAAATATTGTTTTCCCATTGTTACGAAATAATGAACAAAGGTATAAATATTTTGACCTGAAACGGATTCTAAGCGGAATGAGTAAAGATGCGTAATTCAACTTCAATCGTTAATAAAAATTAATCGATGTACCAAAACAACGTACATTCCCGTTATACTTTTACAGCATGAATGATCGTTGGTGGCGCATATCGAAATGGTTTTTTGGAATAATCCTCGGAATTTTCCTACTGATTTCGGGTGCACTAGCGTTTTTTAAAGACGACATCATCCAATATGTTGTTTCTGAAATCAACAAACATTTGCAAGCAAAAGTGCGTGTTGAGAAAGTAGATCTTACTTTTTGGTCCACATTTCCGAATGTATCAGTCGATTTTGATGAGGTTTTTATTTCCGATGCTTTGCCCAATGCAACCGATTTGGACACCTTGTTGTATTCTCAAAAAATTCAATTAAAATTCAATCCAATCGACTTATGGAATGAAAAATACGACATTCAAAAAATCAACATTCATACGGGAACTTTACGGTTGAAAGTCGATTCTTTGGAACAAGTCAACTATGCGATTTTCAAAACGAGCGATTCAACTGAAACGAGCGATGCTCCGCTCCAATTGGATTTGAAAAATGTACAGGTCGAAGGCTTGAAGTTTTCGTATATCAACGAGGTGACAAAACAAACATACCGAACGAAAGTAGATGATTTACAGTTAAAAGGGAATTTCAACGAGGAGGTTTTTTACCTGCAAGCGACCAGCGATTTGTACCTCAATGAAGTTCGTAGTGATCAAGTAAATTTGGTTTCGAATCAATCTGCATCGTTTGATTTGTCTTTGCGTGTGGATCAAAAATCGGGAAGTATTACCATTCCAAAAGCTCGTTTACTCATTGCTCAGTTGCCTTTTCAAATTGAAGGGAAAGTGGATACAGCTTCCATTCGGTTAAAATTAGATGCTAGTCAGCTTCCGCTCAAAGAAGTTGCTTCCAAATTGGCCTTGCAACAATTGGATGAAATCGATCGACTTCAAGGGTCTGGTTACGCCGACTTTCACTTGTTGGTGGCAGGTCCATTGGGAAAAACTCAAAGTCCAACCACCGATTGTCGTTTTTCGATTCGGCAAGGTTCGTTGGTGGAACCGAGTCAAAATTTGCGTTTTACGAATATTCAATTAGAAGGAACTTATACCAATCGGGGAGGGACAACGAAAAGTGTCTTAGATATTCCGACCTTGAAATTTCAAACAGTAAGCGGTCCTTTTTCAGCACAAGTTCGTCTCACTCAGTTTGCTGCACCTCGCTTAGTTGGCAAAGCGAACGGCAAGTTAGATTTAGCAAGCATTCATGCCATTTTTCGCTTGCCTTTTGTCGAAAATATCCAAGGAAATTTGGGTGTCAATTCGGTGTTTGATGTTCAGTTTTTTCCACAAATAGATGGTTCATCACGTATTCAATTGCACGAAGGATCTGGGAATTTAAACATGCAAGAAATCCAAGCAAAAATCCTAGATGATTCACGAAAGTTTAAATCCATCAATGGTTTTATCGGAATCAATGGCGATGAAGCATCCTTGGATAATGTGCGCATTCAGATCGGAAAATCCGATTTTGCAGTCAACGGTGTGTTTGAAAATATCATTCCGTATCTGGAAAAGTCGGGGAATTTGAAAGCCACTGTCGACCTAAAAAGTCAAGAAATTCACAAAGAAGATTTGAGCGATCAACAGACTTCAGATGGACTAACAAATGGCGTTTTTCCGCAAAAATCATTTATTTTTCCCGATAATATCGATGGTGGGGTTTCTGTTCGTTTGGGTAAATTTATCTTCGAAAATCATGTTTTTTCTCAAATTATTAGTGATTTAACCGTTTCGAATCGAAAGCTCGATTTTGCTCATCTTCAGTTTGAAAATGCAGGTGCACGTATTTCTGGAAAACTATCCTTGTTGGAACAGTACCCCGAATTTATTGCCATGCAAGCCGATTTGCGCAGCGATGAAATTCAGTTTAAATCCTTGTTTCAAGAATGGAATAATTTTGACCAAAATGTCATTCTTGCGGAAAACATTGCCGGAAAAGCCAGTGTTGCCATGCAAATTTCAGCTCCTTTTGACTTGAGTGGGGGAATTCACAAAAGCCAAATTGCGGCCAAAATCCACATCAAAATCCTGGATGGCCGATTGAATCAAGTTTCTACTTTCAAAACGATTACGGAAAGTCTTCGTGGATCTTCAGCGCGGATGGTATTGAAGAAACAAAACATTCAAACATTGGAGAAAAACCTATTGGATTTGCGGTTCAAAACCTTGGAAAACACCTTGTATATCAAAAACGGAAAGTTGGAAATTCCGCTGATGACCATCGAATCCAATGCCTTGAATTTAGAAGTGTTTGGCTTCCATTCGTTTGAAAACGATATTGATTATCACTTCGCTTTCCGCTTGCGGGATCTGATCCAAAAGGAACGGGAAACCGAATTTGGTACCATTCAAGACGACGGAACGGGTGTGCGAATTTTCATGCGTATGTACGGCAATTTGTCAAATCCGACAATCGAATGGGACGAGGAAGCCAAAAAACAACAAGCGAAAGAAAACCGCGAACAAGCCAAACAAGAAGCTCTTTCCATATTGAAAACGGAGTTTGGCTGGAAAAAAGGCGATACAACCATTCGAACATACCAACCAATTAAAAAACCTAGTGAGAAAATCGAAATGGATTTTGGAAATGACATTCCAGAGCCGATTCCAACCAAAAAGGAAAATGAGAAGGTCAAAAAAATGAAAGAAAAACTTCAAAAAATCAAAGAAGAATCCCAGCAAAAAGTCGAGTATGAAATAGGGGATTGAGTTTTTTTTCATATTACGTATTTATACGTAAACCAGCCGTTTTCATCTAACTTACATTTGTCGTGAATCGTTTGTTTGACTCTGAATGCTATGTGTTCAAAAGAGATATGCAAACACGAACCTTCACACGATGAAAAAAGTAGTATTATCAATTCTTTTTGCACCCATTCTTTTGGTTTCTTGTAAAAAAGAACCAACTCTTCCTGTTGTTGACAACGAACCACAAGTGCCAAATCCAATTTCTGTGAGCAACGGTTGGGAAATAATTGGCTCAAAGTCAATTACAGAAATGGGAAATTCCCCAAGTCAAACGACCTATTCGTTGAAACATGTTCAAAAACATGGGGATGTTTTGGACTTGTATTTCAATTCATTTAACATGATTACGACGAACACGATGACGCATCGTCTTCAGTTGAGTATGACCAGTAAAAAAGAAGTTTATTACAAATTCATCAACCTTGTTTTCAATCCACAAAGCGAAAATTTGGCTTTCAAATCCCGAAGTTTGGCTCCCGAAGATTATGAATACATTCGACCAGATGGATATTACAGTGGATTTACTAAAATCGATGGATTCACCACTGGAAATTCGAATACCAATGTTGCTTCTTATCCCGTTTCACGAGGCGATTTGGGTGAAAATCCGTACATGTCTAATGGAATTGTCAAGTATTTGGATGCAGAAAAGATGATTCGTCCTCAACTCAACAGTTTTTGGTATACCGGTTTGACAGCTTCATTCCGAATTGGAGATTTTTATTATGCCACAACAATCGATAACGATGGCAACAATGCAGCGCGTGTTTACAAATCGACGACAACTCCAACGCTTGTTGGAAATGGTTCAACCATTTTGGATGAATATGGCGTTGAACTCAAAGCAGAAATGGAAAATGTACTTTTTCCTTCACCTGTTGTGTATCAAGGGATTCAAAAATCGTACGTTTTCAAAAACGGAAACAACCGAATCATTTCGATTCTATTAAAAATGGCGAATCAAGA
>CAYRMV010000019.1:0-33357 GCA_964425255.1 uncultured Flavobacteriales bacterium | reverse complement strand
CCATGAATAGCTTGAAGCACCCGATCCTGTTAAAGTCACTTGTTGTCCCGCACAAACAGTTACATCCGTTCCTGCATTCACCGATGGAAGTGGGTTGACTGTCACCACAACTTGATCGGTGTTGGAACATCCGTTCGCATCCGTTCCAGTTACGGTGTAAGTTGTCGTTGCGGAAGGAGTAAATGCCACACCATTTGAAACGCCGTTATCCCATGAATAGCTTGCAGCACCCGATCCTGTTAAAGTCACTTGTTGTCCCGCACAAATCGTCACATCAATTCCTGCATTCACTGTTGGAAGTGGGTTGACTGTAACTAAAATCGAGTCAGGAATACTTGTACAACCATTAACCGTTTGGGTAAAGTAATATTTCCCCGAGTTTAGTCCCATGTTTACAGGCAAAGGGTTTGCAATTGGAAGGGAATTAAACCATTGAACATTTGTTCCTGTGATTGCTAAATCAGAAACAAGCTTATTTCCACAAAAAGCTTGATTTGAAGTGGTTGGAGCGGATGGCGCTGCGTTCACGACAATATTTTGAGTATACACTGTTGTGTCATAACCATCCGTAAGTTTTATTTGCAAATTGGTTGATCCAGCAGAAAGTATAGATCCAAAAAGGTCAAAAGAAGTTGTATTTGAAATAAAACTCGATGTTGAATAAGAAATGGAGTTATTTGGAATAACCAATTGATTGCTAGAAACAATATCAATGATTACAAGTGAATCCCAGTTGGGGTCTTGTATTTGAAATTGCGTTGATAAAGGAATATTTGTTTGAGGAGAGCAGATGTTAGCTTGCGTAAAGTTTACTAATGCCAAGTTTGGATGATCGTTGTAAACATAAATTGAATGATCCGAAGAGTAACTTACTTCATCATAGTATTTACTTGCTGCAACCAATCGATGTGCATTGGATGAGGCTCCGAGTCGGATATCATTTACGTAATTGGATGAAAGTTCACTTGAAAATATATCCCATGTATTACTCACTGGATTTAGGGAATAAACAGAAAAAGCATTCGATTCAGAAACAGAATTGTAATAATTGGAAGCAACGTGAATTTTATTGAACGCATTCTCGTAACTTATCGATTCAAATGTTTCACTTGGCGGTAGGCTGGATGTTGAGAGCAAACCGTTGGTGAATTTGTAAGCAAAAATTTCATCGTTTGTATTTCGTCCGTTGATATAAAGTTGGCTCGATTTATCTGATAAAATGGTTAGACCATAATACCCAACGATATCAATACCATTGTGTTTGAAAATTCCATCAACGGAGCCATCATAGGAATAAAATGGAGAAAAATCCTTGTGTTTTTTCAATAATCGGAAGGTGGAAGGTTCGGTATTCATCATGTAGGAAACCCACAAAGTGTCGCCAACTAAATGCAAACCAAAATTGCCAACTGGCATTCCTTGTTCTGTTGGAATGGTGTCTGTAATAAAGCTACTTGTGATAAAATCAAATTTGGAAATAAAATATTTTGAGTCGTATTGTTTTTTAGCTAACCAGTAAAATTCATTATTACCGTTTCCTACAATAAAGGGCATTTGTTCATAATCATCCACCGTTGATAAAGTTCCCGAACAAACAGAATTTACAGTACCATCTATCAGGGAAAAGACTTTTAAAACATGGTTTGGATAATCCATTAATTGAACAGAAATATAAATTTCATCGTTTTTTCGATCTGTTTTTAAACTAACAATCGAACTTTGAGTAAACGACTGATTATAAATGGTATCCCATTCTTGTTCAAGTGTTTCGTACTTCAGTACTTTTAAAAAAGTTCCTGGATAGGAATAATCAGCATAGATAAAGTAAGTGTTTCCTTTCGAATCGCTTGCAACATCATAATAATAGGCATAATCCATGATGGAAGGCTCTTGGATTCTTTTCCAACTTTGACCGAACACAGAGAGTGAACAGCTTAAAAGAATCAGTAGTAAACTCAAATATCTCATTTTGTTTCAATTATGTATGAATGATTTCCCGCGCAAATGTAGGGAAAATCTACGAACTTCTAAAAAAAACAGATGAACGGAGTGTTAAATTCGATAAAACTAGGATTTCCCCTAGTGTGAAAAAGGGCATGCTGAAAAAAGTATTTTATCTTTTTTGAATAAGAATTTGAGCAATTTCGAGGTCAATAGGTTTTGTTATCTTGATGTTTTCAGGATTACCTTCTACCAGATGAATTTCGACACCGCTTTCTTCCACTAGGCTTGCATCATCTGTGATTCCAGCATGAAAGGCTTGTTGATATGCTTGTAGTAAGGTTGTTTTTTCAAATACTTGTGGCGTTTGAACCAATACATATTCTGAACGTAAGACTGATTTGGATGGTTTTTCACCTACAAAACGCACAGACTCCGCAATGGGTAAGTAGGGAACCACTGCTTTGTGATTAATTACTTCTTCAAAACAGCGTGCGATGGTTTCTTGACTGACAAGAGGTCTGACGCCATCATGCACAGCAATGTATTGACCCGTTGCTTGTTGAAGAGCAATTTGGATGGAATGAAATCGTTCAACTCCGCCAGAAATGACATGGTGTTTGATATTGAACTGGTGAATTTTGATTAATTCTGACCAAAAAGGTTTCCAATCTTCGGGTAATGTTACTAAGATTTCGATGGAAGAATCATACGCATGGAAAGCTTGAATGGAATGCATCAAAATGGGTTTTTCATCGATGAGTAAAAACTGTTTTGGCAAATCACCGCCCATTCGTTTACCGATTCCTCCTGCTGTAATGATTACTGTTTTCATCTTGGATAAAAAAAGGGTGTCACGATTGATCGGACACCCTTGATTTGTATATTTTTTGACTTATTTAATTTGGTCAGGATTGTTCTTTGCTTCTTCGTTGTAACCACGTTGTCTGTTCAACCAATAAAACAATCCGATAAATCCAAAAATGATTACCAAGTAATTAAATTTGTTTCCAATAACGTCGTAGATTCCTAATGTCCACTGTAAAAAATCTCCAACTGCGTACCAAAAATTAGTCATTTTCTTTCTTTTTAAGTGCTGCAAAATAAATGAAATGATTTGAATTTATCAACAAATCGAGCATAAAATTCCAATTTATGTTGAAATGATTAAAAAACGCTTCATTTTCAGAAGGATAAAATGCGTGTTTTTTGTTTCAACTCACTAGCACAAATTTTATTTTACCTTTGCGGTATGTTACGCATTTTTCTAGGTAATCAAATTGGAGGTTTGTTATTATTGCCCTTTATTGTGGCAGCGTATACGGTTTTAAACTCATACACCCAGTATTTCGAAATGAGTGAAATGATCACCTTTGATTTGGGTCTATGGGGATCGGTCATGCTAGATGTTGAAATCGGCCGTTTTATTGCTCCAGCTATCGTTCTTTTGAATGCATTTTTACTCAATTTTTTATTCAATCGAAATTCATTTTACGATAAAAACAGTTACATCACATCTCTAATATACGTTGTGTTAATGAGTTTTTATCATTCGTTTTATCAACTCGATGGCGTTTTAGTTGCACACAGTTTAATTATCCTAGCATTTTTCTCTTTTTTCCGATTGCAAAACAACGAAGAAGCTCGTAAAGAAGCATTTAACATTGGTTTTTTGATAGGCACAGCAGCCAGTTTTCATCCTGTTTTAGTGTTTACATTGCCTTTGATTTGGATCACTTTCACGCGCATTCGTCCCTTTGTTTTTAGAGAATTATGGTTATTAACAATCGGCTTTGTTGTTCCGTTGATTTATGGTTTTTCGGTTGTTTTTTGGTTAAAACATTCTATCAATTGGAATTTTATTGAAAGCGCCACAAACTATGAACAGAAACAATTGATCTTTTTTATTTCCATTGGTTTGTTTACTCTTTCTGCCTTGTTAAGTATCATCGGTATTCGGATCAAAAATCAAAAATCATCTATTCGATTCCGTAAAATGACAGCGATGTTGCTTTTGCTTTTAATCACGGGTATTGGCTTGGGTGTGATGGAGATGGTCTTTTTGAAACAATACGAATGGTTTAGTTTTAGCATGATTTCTTTGGCGTTGATTTTACCTTTTTCCTTCCTGTATAAAAGCAGTAATTTTTTCGCAACCTTGCTTTTTTACCTGATTTTTCTGTTTTCTCTTGCGAAATTTTTTATCTGATTCCCCTTGTTCGAAAGTTATTAACTACCTTTGCGCCGATTTAATAAATCGATTTTTTAAATTTAATTTCACATACACATGAAGTTTGGTGTTGTTACTTTTCCAGGGTCCAACTGTGACGAGGATATGGTTTACGTTTTAGAAACGATGCTTGGTCAACAAGTAGTAAAGTTGTGGCACAAAGATGCTGATTTACAGGGTGCTGATTTTATTGTTTTGCCAGGTGGTTTTTCTTACGGAGACTACTTACGTTCGGGAGCAATTGCTAAATTATCTCCAATCATGACGGAAGTAATCAAACATGCAAACAAAGGAGGTTATGTGTTAGGGGTTTGTAACGGATTTCAAATTTTGACTGAATCAGGTTTGTTGGAGGGTGCATTGTTACACAATAACTCACAAAAATTCATTTGCAAAAATGTTCACCTTGTTGCGAGCAATCAGTCGAGTGCAATTAACAAGGGATTAGCAATGAATACCGCATACAAAATTCCAATTGCACATGGAGAAGGAAGATTTTATGCTTCTGAGGATACCATCAAGCAAATTCAGGATAACGATCAAATTATTTTCCAATACGCAGACGAAGAAGGAAAGATTTCTGATGAAGCCAATCCAAACGGAGCTTTGTTGAACATTGCTGGTATTACCAATGCAGGAAAAAATGTATTTGGAATGATGCCACATCCAGAAAGAGCTGCGGATGCTGCTTTGAATAATTTGGACGGAAAATTGATTTTCGAATCGTTATTGAAATACTGTTAATTACACAAAAAATTCATGAAAGTATTATTACTTGGTTCTGGTGGTAGAGAACACGCATTGGCTTGGAAAATAGCGCAAAGTTCTCAACTAGATCAATTGTTTATCGCTCCTGGAAATGCGGGAACAAAAAATCACGGAACAAATGTCAATATTCAGGTTACTGATTTTGAAGCAATCAAAAACTTCGTGTTGGAAAACCAAATTGAATTAGTTGTTGTTGGTCCTGAAGATCCGCTTGTAAAAGGGATTTATGATTTCTTTGTTCAAGACCCACAGTTAAAAGAGTGTGCTTTAATCGGGCCTTCTCAAGCTGCTGCTCAATTGGAAGGAAGCAAAGATTTTGCGAAAGAATTTATGGCTCGTCACAACATTCCTACAGCAAAATACGCCACTTTCACGAAAGATACTTTAGAAAAAGGATATGCTTTTTTAGAAAGTATGAAAGCTCCGTATGTGTTGAAAGCCGATGGTTTGGCTGCCGGAAAAGGGGTGTTAATCTTAGATAATTTAGATGAAGCGAAAGCCGAATTAAAGTCCATGTTGGCTGACGCTAAGTTTGGCGACGCAAGTTCACGTGTTGTAATCGAACAATTTTTGAAAGGAATTGAACTTTCTGTTTTTGTTATTACGGACGGTGAATCCTATAAAATTTTACCTGAAGCGAAAGATTACAAACGTATTGGTGAAGGTGATTCAGGATTGAATACGGGAGGTATGGGAGCTATTTCACCTGTTCCGTTTGCAGATGCTACTTTTAAAGATAAAATCGAAAATCAAATCATCGTTCCTACTGTGAAAGGCCTTCGAAATGAAGGTTTGGTTTACAAAGGATTCATCTTCTTTGGTTTAATCAATGTGAAAGGTGAACCGTATGTGATTGAATACAATTGTCGTATGGGTGATCCAGAAACGGAAGTAGTTATTCCACGATTGAAATCAGATATTTTGGATTTGTTTGAAGGAGTTGCCACCAATACCTTGTCTGAACGGGATATTCAATTTGATGAACGAAGTGCTTCAACGGTGATGATGGTTTCGGGTGGTTATCCAGAGGATTATCAAAAAGGAAAAGTAATTTATGGTTTGAATACCATTTCAGATAGCATTGTTTTTCATGCTGGTACAAGTGCTGATGGACCAACTATTTTGAGTTCAGGTGGTCGTGTTTTAGCCGTAACTTCCTACGGGAAAAACTTAGAAAGTGCCTTGGAAAAATCGTATGCAAGCATTGATAAAATTGAATTTGAAGACGCTTATTTCCGTCGTGATATCGGTTTTGATGTTGTCTAATTCATTTTTATTCGTAATTTCGGCTTGCTAGTTTTGTAAATGGACCCCGACCAGACAGACATACTCGTCATCGTATTTTCGCTGATTTTCTCCGCATTTTTTTCCGGAGTGGAAATTGCTTTCATTTCATCCAATCGTTTGAAGATTGAGCTGGATAAGCAAAAAGGAACGCTTAGTGGACGAATTTTAGGTAGTTTTTACCAAAAAGAACAACAATTTATTGCCATGCTTTTGCTCGGAAATAACATTGCATTGGTTGTTTTTGGTATTTATTTTGCCAAATTATTAAATCCAGTTATTGAGTCATGGGGAATTTCGAGCGATGCACTCGTTTTGTTCATGCAAACCATTTTTTCGACCTTATTGGTTTTGGCTGTTGCTGAATTTTCTCCAAAAGCTATTTTTCAATTAAATCCAAATGGATTTTTAAAAGCTCTTACTTTTCCGATTCTCTTGATTTACACTGTTTTGTTTATTCCAACACAAGCCATTTTGTTTTTGAGTATTCAATCGTTGCGCTTGTTTCGAGTCGAAATGGATTCATCGGAAAAGGTATTTTCGAAAATCGATTTGGAGCACTATGTGCAAGATTTGTCAAACAGAATCAACGAAGAAGAAGAGTTTGGAAACGAAATGCAGATTTTGCAAAATGCCCTTGATTTTTCTAAAATTCGAGCACGGGATTGTATGGTTCCTCGATTAGAAATTATTTCCATTTCTGTCGATGCATCGATAACTGAATTGAATGCATTATTTGTCAAGACGGGAATTTCAAAGATTTTGGTTTACCGGGAAAATGTAGACAACATTATTGGTTATGTTCATTCGTTTGAAATGTTTAACAGTCCTACTGCCATTCATCAGATTCTTCGTCCAATTCCATTTGTACCGGAAGCAATTCCCGGGAAAGAGTTGTTGGAATTGTTTACCAAGAATGCATCGAGTATTGCGGTTGTGGTGGATGAATACGGTGGAACATCTGGTGTGATTACCATCGAAGATGTGATCGAAGAAATTTTTGGTGACATTGAAGATGAACACGATGTAGAAGATTGGTTAGAACATCAAATTTCAGAAACAGAGTTCCGATTTTCAGCTCGAGCTGAGATTGATTATTTGAATGAAACGTATAAATTTCACTTACCAGAATCGGATGAATATGAAACACTGGGCGGATTGATTATCAATGAACTGGAAACGATTCCGAGTGCTAATACACAATTGCAAGTAGGAAATTATGTGATTCACATTGAGTCAGTTTCTGAACGGAGAATTGAAGTAATTCGAATAGAAATTGTTGAATAATTTAAAGCAATTGAATTCGATTAAAAAAACGTTGTGGACGATCTGAATTCATGAATTTATTTCCTCCAAAACAGGTCAGTTTATAGATCCGATTTTCATAGATAAACACGCGTCTCCAGCAATTTCCAATTCCATCTATGTGTGTAATTCCTTCAAAAGCTTGGATACCATTGGTGAGTGAAAATTCGGATAAGGTGGCTTGGTTTGGCAAATAAAATAATTCATCCAACAGACCAGACAAATTGTTATCGTTGTTTCTATCTTGCACTTCAATCCAATACGTGTTGCCTTGTCCCATTTCTTGATAAACGAGTTTTAAATGCTCGGCTGTGGTATCAACAATTGGCTTGCCGGTGAAATCGACTTTAAAAAAGAAATCTTCGTTGCTGTAATGATACCAATTGTATTCGTGAAGTTTTAATTCTTCTTTCGTTGGTTCTTCCGAAAAAGTTGCCACCACTTGCCGAACGGTATATCCTTTTTGACGAAGTAATGCGATGATTCCTTCTTCTCCCGCCAAATGTCCAGCTCCAACAGCAACAAACAGGCTTTGTTTGCGACACAAAGAGTCTATTTTTTGAGTCATTTTTACGTTGCGATCCGTAATCAACAAATTGTAAGCATTGGCTGAAATGGCCAGTTGACTTTTGAGCATCGCGCGCATTTGGTCAATATTTCCGTGCAAATAGGATTGAAGAATCCCTTCTTGAGTGTATGTAAGGGACTTTAAATTGAAAGCTTTGTAGTTTTGAAAAGAAATATCATCAAACAAAGCAAGTTGTGATTCAACGGATTCAAGGGCAAAAAATTTCTTGCCGGAATTAAATGCAATTTGCTGTAAATAAGCATCTAAAAACTGAGGTCTACCATCTTCATTTCCGTATTTGGTGCGCGAAGCACGGATGTCTGTTGTGTACGGTTTTCCACGGGAATCAAATTTGAGGTCTGTTTCTGCTACACGGGAATCAAACTGTGTAAACATGCTGTATACATCGGCTTCTAAAACGATGGCATCTGCGTGAATAATTGCGGAATACGTACTGTCAGTAAAATCAAACAAACGATGATCATTGGAGTGAAAACTTCCAAATAGGTAACTCGGTTTTTTGAGTCCTTTGCCTGAAATTTGCCACAATAATTGATGTGAGGGGTCAATTCGTTGACTCCAAAGGACAGACGAATAAACGAAAACAAATACCCAAACCCACATTTTCATGGTTGACTCTTCTACAAATAATACACCAAATTACTGATTATTGGGAATATGGACAAATTTTCCTTTTTTGACCTTGACTATCAGTAGCTAAAACCGAAGAATAATTGTACCTTCGTATTCCATGCGCATTGCGGTCAATACTCGTTTTTTGCTTCCTACAAAAATGGAAGGTTTTGGTTGGTTTACTTATGAAGTGGTAAAGCGCATGGTGGAACAACATCCTGAGCATACTTTTCTTTTTTTCTTTGATCGACCTTTTGATAAACGGTTTATTTTTGGTGAAAATGTGGTTCCCGTTGTTTTATCTCCACCTGCTCGTCATCCTATCTTATTTTATCTTTGGTTTGAAATAGCAGTCAAAAAAGCATTGAAAAAATACCAAGCAGATGTCTTTTTTTCACCGGATGGTTATCTTTCACTCGGTTCATCTGTTCCACAAATTCCAGTTATTCACGATTTGAATTTTGAGCATTATCCGTTGGATATTCCTTGGTCGGCTAGAGTTTATTTGCGACACTTTTTTCCAAAATTTGCTCAAAAAGCCGCACAAATTATTACCGTTTCTGAATATTCGAAGCAAGATATTGTTCAAACGTATGGCATTTCAGAATCGCTTATTCAGGTGGCGTGGAATGGTGCTTCGGAAGCTTTTGTTCCTTTAACAGAAGAAGAAATAACTCAAGTTAAACAACGCTACTCAAACGCAAAGGAATATTTTTTATTTGTTGGCGCTTTGCATCCACGTAAAAATTTAGCTCGCCTTTTACAAGCTTTTCGAAAGTATAAATTAGCTGGAGGTAAACTGGATTTGGTCATTGTTGGGTCATTGATGTGGAAGCAATTCCCTGTTGAAATCGAATCCGAACTTCAATCATCGGTTCACATCACTGGTCATTTGGCATTGGAGGAATTAACAAAAGTGATGGGAGCGGCATATTGCTTGGCTTTCGTTCCTTATTTTGAAGGTTTTGGTATTCCTTTGGTAGAAGCTATGCGAGCAGAAGTTCCGTTGATAGCTGGAAATAAAACATCGCTTCCAGAAGTAGCAGCCGAAGCAGCTTTTTATGTCGACCCGATGGATGTGGATTCGATAGCGAATGCTTTGTATCAATTGGAGACAAACGAATCATTGCGTCAACAGTTGATTGAAGCAGGAAGAAAAAGAAAAGACTTATTTTCTTGGGATTTTACAGCTCAAAAAGTCTGGGAAACGATTGAAGAGGTATTCCAAAAGAGATAAATTTATCTTCTTCGCTTGAAAACAGCATGCTTGCGGTTGGTATATGACAATGAAAATTCCAATGTTCCACCGCTATTCGTTCGACGAAGTTTAGAAACAGTAACATCGTATGAAAGTCCAAATTTGAATCCTTTCCACTCGATAGCAAAACTTGGTATTACGGCATCGAATGTACGGAAATAAGCCCCAAATCCAACGTATGCATCTTGTTTAAAACCGGTGATTTTGGATCCGTTTTGGAATCGGTGTTTAGCACGTCCTCCTAGAATAGTTTGTTTGTGGTTTCCTTGAAAAAATTGTACGCCTGATACATCAAATGCCCAATCGGTTCCTTCAATTTCTTGTGAATAACTAGCATGAAGCACCCATTTTCTATTTAATCGATCGATGAGTAATCCATTTTGTTCCATGCGAGGTTTATTGACATGAAACACCGAAAATCCACCTTCAAATCGCTGGCTGTTGTTGCGAGAAAAAGAGGATTCAGTGGCATCGTATTGATAAAATATTCCTGTGGAAAGATCGACAAATTGAAATGATTTTAACGAGACATTTTCATTTGCTGAAAGTGTAGGGTCAAATGTTGTTCCGTTCCATTGATTGGCAAAATAAACTCGATTTAAATCCCCGCTTCGAGATCCGTATCCACCTTGTAAGCCAACGGAAAGTTTGTGTCCTGTGTATCCAAAAGGAAGAATTCCACTTAGAGAAACAGCTGCGGCTTGATTTCCGAATCGGGAGTCTCCACCAATGTCATTGTTGAAAAAAACACCTGCTCCAAGATACGCGTTGCTACTTGTTTCAGATTTGAAAAAATTCAGATCTGCTGCGATGGATGAAGTCATAAATTGGGTACTTCCGCCTAACCATTGATTCCGATGATTGATGTGAACACGTTCCCAACCATTGAATGCACCGGTTGCACCAGGATTTAAGAGCAATGGTATTTCGGAAATTTGGGAAAAATGAATGTCTTGTGCTATTCCTGTTTTTGAAAGACCAAGAAAGAACAATACCGCTGGAATCCATACTATTTTTTTCATGTTGCTAACGTGTTAAAGTGATGTTTCCAGATTTTAACTCTTGTTTTCCGTTGGTGTAGAAAATCTCTAATTGATACGCATACACACCAATATTCACGGGTTTATTGTTCCAATTTCCGTCCCAAGCAAAGCCCGCTTCACCCGTTTCAATAATCTTATTTCCCCATCGGTCGAATAAAATAAACTTGAATTGTTGTACGTCAGGTCCAATGATCAAAGTCAAGAAATCATTAATTCCATCTAAGTTTGGTGAAAATGCAGTTGGTACTTGTATTCCTGTATTTCCAGTTGGTGTAGGAACCACTCCATTTGGAACAAAGATAGCGGTAACACTATCGTTAGCCGTTAAGAAAACACCGTTTGTATCTTCGATGCTTGCTTGAACAAGTGGGCCATTGACAAATTCCCAATGACTAAAAACAAAACCTGTATTTGGTTTTGCTAAGAGTTTAGTTTCTATACCTCCAAAGTATGTCGTTTTCCAAGGGTAGTTTGGAGCCCAAGTAGAGTTTACACGAATTTCACCACTTCCAACAGGTGAAACATGAACTACAAAGTCGTAAGGACCATCCAAGGCATAACAATCAATCATTCCTTGGGTGAGTGCTGCGCATCGTGCATCGATAAAGTCTTTTAAATCTTGCACGTTTGCTTGCCATTCAGTCATACTACCTCCCCAACGTGTGATATGCTGCTGCATTTCTGGTTGAATTTTTGTCAACATACTGTCGAGTAAATAGTTCATATAATCACATGAAAAATAAGTATTTACCAAATCTGCATACCGCGTGATGTAATATTGTTTTACTGTTGGGTTTTCATCAACTAGTTTTTGCATAATTGTGGTATGCCCTTGATTACCAGGGTTGGGTAGATTTTCAACATTACACGGATCCGCATTAGCAGATTCATCGGGAATACTTGTAAAGTTGGTGTAATGTCCAAAACAAGCGTCCATATCCCACAGGGTGTAGCGCCATTTCTTTTTATCTCCATTAGGATCCATGCCTCTCCACCATCCTGTGTTCCAGTTGAGCCAATCCTTGCTTACAATGTATGAATTTAACACAAAGTAATCTACCATGGATTCCCAATTGAGTAAGCTATCCACGTAGTTGAAATTTGCTGCAACTCCCATGTTGTTGGATGAAACATAGTTGACTAAATCATCCCAATCTGATGCAGCATTTGGTGCACCATATTCTTCCCAAGTTGCTCCCCACGTTTTGAGGTATTGTAGATTGAATTTATCTTGTTGGTAATAATATTCAGTGAAATCAGAATCGTCTACTTTTTCCCGAATTTCGTAGACACCCCAATACTGTCCATTTAAGTAAACGATACAAGGTTTCCACGTACGTTCATCGAGTTTAAGATCCGCTTTTTGAGATAAAGTATGTACAAAAGCATCGCGGATATGAGTGGCTCCATTTTCGAAAGGATAATTATCACTTGCAGCTGCTTTGATGATTAAACGCTGGAATTCATCTCGGCTTTTTTCGGGGAAAATTTGATGGTTTATTGCATCGTTGTAGCCCAATTGGTCGCGCATCACAAAGTCAAAACCACGTTGATCATAAGCCCAAGAATCATTTCCATGTTTATTGAATTCTCCTTCACCTCGGTCAACAAAACTTTTGTCGGCTTCATACATTTCAAAAAATCCAACGGGTTCAATTCCATTGTTTCCATTCAAAAGTGTTTGAATTTCTTGACCTGCAACGGACAAAACGGGAATTGTATGATTTACATTGATAAAATAAGTTCCAGAAGTCGTAAAACTGGGTTGATTGGCACCAAATGCAACTGCACGTAATACTTGGGTATTGGCAATGTTTATTGGACCCGAATAAAGTGTTGAAGTTTGAGTCGGTTGTGATCCATCTGTGGTGTATCGAATGGTTGTTCCTGCTTCGGGACATGTAATGGTCACATTTTGTGCGCTTGGATAAAATCCAGGTTGAACCGAAAAAACTGGTTTTGCTGTGTAAAAAGGAATAGCACCGTTGTTAGCTGCGTTGGGAGTTGGCGTAGTGAAAAGTTTCCAATCCGATGCGCCGTTGGTTGATCTTCCAACGGAGTGGTTTGCTTTTGTTAAGTGTACAATTTTAATTGAATCAACGACATTCAAATTTGGATTGGACAGAATTATCCATTCGTTGCTTGTTTGCGTCAAACGAAAATCGGGGTGCAATTGACCACCATTGATCGCATTCCTACCTGAGCAGAAGACCATCATGAAGCCGTTTGGATTGATTGTTCCACTGGGAATTTCCCATTTATCGAGATTTGTCGATTTATCTGATAGAAAGTATCCTGTCAAATTGACTGCTGTTGTACCTGAATTGTACAGTTCAATCCAATCTTCATATTCGTTGTATGCATCTTGAATGGTGGAAACATTCGAGCAAGAATATTCGTTGATAACAACTTGAGCAGAAGCTTGAAAACTTATCCAAGCAATGGAGATGAGTGTGAAGAGAAGTTTCATTTTCTAGTTTTCATTTTTAACCTTTTGTGTGCTTTGTTCGTCTTACTTCTTGAGAATTCGAAACAAAACGGAGTAAAGTTTTGATTTCAATTCATGTTAATAAATTGTTAACCGAATTACTAGCTTAGACGAAATAATTCAACAAAAGTTTGCAACTTCGTAAAAATTATCTGTAAAATGAAAATGAAAAACGTTTTTTTATTCCTTATTGTAATCCTTTCTTTGGGTTTTAGTTCTTGTAAAAAGTACGCTGGAGAAGGCGGAAATTCAATGATAAAAGGTAAGGTTATTGTACAAAATTACAACACAAATGGAACCACTTTGTTAGGCGAATATTTTGGCGCAGATGTTGAAGTGTACATCATTTATGGTGAATCAAGTAATTTTTACAACGAACGCGTTCGCACAAGTTATGATGGTAGTTTTGAATTTCCTTTTTTGACCAAAGGAAAGTACCGTGTTTTTGTTTATTCCAAGTGTTTTGATTGTGATGAAGGAATCGAAGAAGTAATCGTTTCGACAGAAATTACCAAGAACAAATCGACGATTGATTTGGGGAATATTGTCATCAAAGATTAATAAATACCCAAGTTTGTATGAGAAAACTGTTTTATTGGGTTGTTTTTCTACTTCCTTCAACGCTTCTTGCTCAACGAGAGTTTGATTTGTGGACTTCTGCCTCGTTAGAAGTACCTTACAAAGATGCATGGAAATTTGGATTGACTTCAGAAATGCGTTTGAATCAGTACCAACTTCCATCTACTTTTTTTCAAGAAGTTTCCGCAAGTTATGAGGTTTCGAAACTATTAAAAGTTTCAGTCGATTACCGGTTGGTACAGAAAGCGAATGAATTTGACAATTTTCCTGTTAACCATCGTTTTAATTTCAATGTTCATTTGAAACAAAAATTCGAATGGGGAAGCATCCAATTTCGAACTCGTTATCAAACGGGCTTTTCAGCCAATCAGTTTGCGTCAGCTTATTCTCCTGAATTTGATAATGCATGGCGATTTCGACCTGGAATTGAATGGAAATTCAGTAAGAAACTAAAACCCTATTCCAATTTAGAATGGTTTTACAACATGGAGAACAAGCCTCTTGGTAGAAGATTTACCCGAACTCGTTTTGCATTAGGAACAGAAATTAACTTAAAAGGGCCACATAGTTTGGATGTGAAATACATCTTTGGGTTTTCAACTAATTTACCAACATGGAAACGCGAACACATTCTTTCGCTTAGCTACGCTTACGAATGGAGAAAAAGTAAAAAAGGGAAGAAAACCGACAAAAAAGGAAAAGTCAATGAGGTTAACCCAGTACTTCTGTTCGCTGACTATCCAACTTCAGTAAGATAAAAATCATCACGGAAAACGACATCATGGAGGAACCCCCTGAACTAAAAAAGGGAAGGGGAATCCCGATGACGGGAGCAAATCCGATGTTCATGCCCAAGTTGATAGCAAAGTGATAAAATAAAATCATAGCGACTGAGTATGCATAAACCCTGCTAAAGCGTGATTTTTGTCTTTCTGCAATCGTTACTACTCGAATTAGCATGAACATAAACAAACATATAATCGTGATGCTACCGGCAAAACCCCATTCTTCTGCTAAAGGACAAAAGATAAAATCGGTTTCACTTTCAGGAACGTGATTGGAACGGACACTCGCCACACTCGCATTTTTGTATCCTTTTCCTGTTGCACCGCCACTTCCAACGGCTACCATGGCACGGTAACGGTTGTAGTCATCTCCATGTGGATCATCGCGCATGTGTAAGACAAGTTCGATTCGGTTTTTCTGGTGAGGAGCTAAACCTTGAAAACCATAATTAACTGAAGCAGAAATTATTAGTGAAAGAATGAAGCCGATAATGACAATTGCTAAAACGCGGCTTTTGTCTCTTTTCGAAGAAATCCATCGGAGGATTAAATAAGCTACAAAAGCGATTAAAACGAGCGATAATACAACACCTAAATATCCTGGGATTTCGACGCCAGGAAAGGATTCAAACGTGATTACGTTGTTGCTCATTAACAAAGTAATGATCGATAAAAAAACCACGGCAACCAAAATCGGAATGAAGTGAGATCCCACCCAAGTTGATTTGTATCGGATACCCGGAATTGAGTTAGTGATTTGCAGAATGATAGGGTCGTAAGTCAAGCCTTCTCGGTATAAAACAAACAAAAATGAAGTAAACACAACAAAGGTTCCCGCATCAGGTTGAAGTAGAATTAAAACCATTGGAACCAATAAGATAGCATTGGCAATCAAAACGGTTTTGACACTTTGTTGGTTTACATTGAGCGTGTTGATGTAACTTCCAAGAGCGATTGCTGTTCCAATTTTTGCAAATTCGGCAGGTTGAATACCCATAGAACCAATTCCTAACCAAGCACGGGCACCGTTGATCGGAGGCATGAAAAGAACCACGACTAAAAGGGAAATACAAAACAAGTAAATTGGAATTGAAAACTTTCGGTAAATGTCTGCATCAATCAAAAAAACAAGTAAACCAAGGAAAAAAGAGAAGGTTACCCAAAGGAATTGTTTTCCATATTTTTGGGAAAAATCAAAAAAGTTAGGATGTTCCGGATCATAGGCAGCCGAATATACATTGGCTAATCCCATGCCAATCATAATGAGGAAAACGATGAATAATCCCCAATCGATTTTTCCAATGATGGATTCGTTTCTACTCATTTTCCTTTTTTCTTGACATTCATTAAATTGGCTTCGAGGATGCGTTTTTCTTTTTCTTTATCCGTAATCTTTCCTTTCAAGTATTTTTCTATCATCAAACTAGAAATCGGTGCTGCCCAAGTTCCACCAAATCCAGCATTTTCAACATAAACAGCAATCGCAATTTTTGGGTTATCCATTGGTGCAAAAGCAATAAATACAGAGTGGTCTTCACCTTGCGGATTTTGTGCCGTACCTGTTTTACCACACACAACAATATCTGTGATTTTTCCTCTTCCTCCAGTTCCTCCACCTTCGTTCACTACGCGTCTCATTCCCTCGATGATGGGGTCGTAATACGATGAATTCACTTTGGTATAATGTTTCCGCCTGTATACTTCGAGTGGTCCGTCTTTACCGATTGATTTCACAAAATGCGGCGTATAATACCAACCTTTGTTTGCTATAATTGCTGCTAAATTGGCCATTTGAAGTGGAGTAACTTTTACTTCACCTTGACCAATCGAAATGGAGCGAATTGTCGAAAACGCCCAACGGTGATGTCCATACCATTTGTCGTAATACAAAGCATCTGGAATTAATCCTGGACGCAAACCAGTGATATCTGTTTCGAACCGATGACCGAGTCCAAAACTTTGCATGTAATCTGACCAAAGATTTAATCCTGCTTCTGCATCTGCAAATTGTCCTTTTGCTCGTCCGCCTTGAATCAGTTTGCGCACTGCATAATAGTAATAAGGATTACACGAATATTGAACTGCTTTTTGAATGTCTGTAGCTTGTGGATGATTGTGACAGCCAACCAAGCTTTTGGTACAAGGAAAACCAGTGTCCACCGTGATTGCACCTTCTTGCAAAGCAATTAGCGACTGCACCAATTTGAAAATCGAACCAGGAGGATATTCTGCCGCAAGTGGTCTCGGAAACAAAGGCATTGTTGGGTCTGTCACCAGTTTCGGATAATTGTTGGAAATATTTCGTTTTCCTACCAATAAGTTGGGGTCAAAAGTCGGTGCGGAAACCAACGATAAGATTTCACCCGTTGACGGTTCGATGGCAACAATACAACCTCTTTTGTTGACCATCAATGTTTCTCCGTATGCTTGTAAATCAATGTCTACTCCTAGTTTTAAGGGCGGACCTTGTTTGGCAGTTGTGTCGTATTTTCCATCGGCATAGGGTTCGATGGCATTGTTCATGGCAGAAGTCACCACATAATGGATTCCTTTTCGACCGCGAAGTTGTTCTTCGTAAAATCGTTCAATTCCTGCTCGACCAATATTATCACCCGGTTTGTAAAATCGATCTTTATCAATTTCTTCTGCATTTACTTCCGATAGATAGCCTAAAATATTGGCAGCGTTCGCATACGGATAACTTCGCATGGAAGTAATTTCTTCTTTAAAACCAGGGAAATTGGGTAAGTAGGGTGCAATTTTCGCAATTTCTTCCACAGTCAGTTCTTTTACAAACGGATACCAACGGATTTTTTGGTAATTGGATGTCGTTTTTCCAGTGTTTTTGTTGTAATAAACGCCTTCCCCTTTTTTGATGTTGTAGAAACGGTATTTTACCTCTTGGGGTGTCCAACCGATTAATTTAGCAAATGCAACGGTGTCAAAATTTTTGATGTCTGCCTCACGCATCATGAGGTTGTAATACGTTTTGTTGGTAACAATTTTTTTACCTGTTCGATCGTAAACGATTCCGCGAGGAGGTGTGATTTGGATGCGTTTTTCGGCGATTTCTTGTGCAGAAAGTGTCCAGCTTACATCTATCACTTGCATGTAAAACAAACGAATAGAGTAAATTACACCTACAACGAGGAAAAAAACGACAATTACATACCTGCGTGCATCGAAATTCATGTGGAAATTTGTGATTGCAAAATTCAGAAAATAAACTCAGTATCGCAACAATTTGTGCTATTTCCTACGTCGAACAAAAATCAATTGGATCAGAATACAAATAACCATTGAGATGGGTACACTCAAAAGGGTTTTTTGAAAGAGAAAAAGGATTTCATTGAATTTGAATAATTCGATGGTGAAAAACCAAAAATGGTGAATCAAAAGCATCGAACCAAATACATACATCAGCCACGTTGTATCCATGTCATAGATACTTGATTCGGTTAGATTTTCATATCCGTCTCGCGGTTCAAATACTTTGAAAATCATGGGTCTCAAATACGCAAGAAATACGGCTGATGAAGCATGTAGTCCGTAGGTATTTCCCAACGAATCGATGGAAAAACCCATTGCAAAGGAGATGAGCATTACCACAAAAACAGACCATTGTATTGGAAGTAAAAAGATAAACAAAGGGTAAATCATGACATGAATGCCAAATCCAACCTCAATTTGATTGAAAATCAATGCTTGTGCAAAGACAAATAGCACGAAGCGAAGTATTTGTATTAAGGCAATTCTCATGAATCTGAATCTTTATCAGCTGGAATGGTTTCTTCTAACTTTTCTTGTTCTGTTTTTAATAAATTACGGATGACATATACGTTTTGAATTTTTCGGAAATCTTCTGAAAACAAGATGGATACATCCCAAAGGGGTTTTCCTTCAATGGAACCCAATTTTTTGACTTTTCCAACCGGAATTCCTCTTGGGAAAATTCCAGAACCTCCTCGTGTGACCACTTGCGTCCACTTTTTGATCGGAATGTCATTGGAAATACCTGAAATCGATCCAATGCGCGCATTTTTTCCATCCCATTTCAACAAGCCAAATGCTCCGTTGTCATCCACCATCACATCCACGTTGAAATCTTCGGTCAATGCGGATTTAACCACCGAAAAATGTTCGCTTACGTTGTGAATGATTCCAACAATCCCTTTGTCAGAGAAAACGCCCATTCCGCGTTTAATTCCTTGTGCTTTTCCGATGTTTAAGGTAAAATAATTGTTTCGCTTATCAAAAGTCGATTGAATAACGACTGCGGGAATGTACTCGTATTGTTGATCATACAGGGTGTCGTTGATTTCTATATACCCATTTTTCATGGGAACATAACTCATCGGATTTCGCTCTCGCAACCAGCGGTTTTCGTATTGCAAACGAACATTGTTGTGCGCTAGGTTGAAGTGTTTTGTAATCTCGAAGCGCACAGACCAAATTTTGGCATTGACATACGATGCGCTTGTCAAGTATTGTGATTTTGGAAAATGGAAATAGGAAAAATAAGTAGATAGCGCCACTCCTTGCAAAAGGGCAAAGAATAAGAAAACCTGAAATCGTTTAAAAAAAGCGATGAGATTGCGCATGTCTAAAAGAGAAAAAAGTCTCGATTCCGAGACTTAATGTATTGTTTTTTAGTCTTTAATCAAGAATTGGAAACGATCAATGTTTTTCAAAGCGATACTCGTTCCACGTGCCACAGCTCTTAGTGGATCTTCAGCAATGTGAACGGGTAATTTTGTTTTTTGCGAAATACGTTTGTCCAAACCGCGTAACATAGATCCACCTCCTGCAAGATAAATTCCTGTTTTGTAAATATCTGCCGAAAGTTCTGGTGGAGTCATTTCCAATGCACTCAGAATCGCTTCTTCGATTTTCGAAATTGTTTTATCCAATGCATGAGCAACTTCGGTGTACGAAACAATGATTTCTTTTGGAATTCCTGTCATCAAGTCACGACCACGAACAGCGAAATCAGCAGGTGGATTGTCTAATTCAGGAATCGCTGCTCCGACTTCGATTTTCAATTGTTCTGCAGTACGTTCACCCACTAGAATGTTGTGTTGACGGCGCATGTATTCTTCAATATCTTGCGTGAAATCATCCCCAGCAATTCGGATCGATTTGTCACAGACAATACCACCCAATGCAATGACAGCAATTTCCGATGTACCACCACCGATATCAATGATCATATTTCCCATTGGTTCTTCCACGTCAATTCCGATTCCTATAGCAGCTGCCATAGGCTCGTGAATCAAGTAAACCTCTTTCGCACCAGCGTGTTCACATGAATCGCGCACAGCTCTTTTTTCCACTTCCGTAATACCAGAAGGGATACAAACAACCATTCGAAGCGTTGGTGTAAACAAACTTTTTGATGTATTGATCATTTTGATCATTCCACGGATCATGGCTTCGGCACTTTGAAAGTCAGCGATCACTCCATCTTTTAACGGACGAACTGTTTCGATTAATTTGTGCGTTTTACCATGCATTTGTTGTGCTTTCTTTCCGATTGCTACAACATTTCCGGTTTGAATATCTTTCGCTACAATTGAAGGCTCGTCAACTACCACTTTATCGTTCATGATAATCAGCGTGTTAGCTGTTCCTAAGTCAATTGCAATTTCTTGCGTTAAAAAACTGAATAATCCCATTTTCCCTAATTTGCTCGTTTCACAACGAGGCTTTTTTTGCTATTCTTTCGTAAAACTGCGTTTTTTGTTTCGAAAAAACAAAAATATTTTTAATTAATGTTTGAAATGACGATTTCCTGTCATCACCATAGCCATTCCATGTTCATCACAATAGTTGATAGAAAGTTCATCTTTGATGGAGCCTCCAGGCTGAACAACTGCCGTAATTCCTGCCTCGTGTGCGATCTCTACACAGTCAGGGAAAGGGAAAAACGCATCCGAAGCCATTACAGCACCTTGTAAATCAAATTGGAATGATTGTGCTTTGTGAATTGCTTGGCGAAGTGCGTCCACACGGGAAGTTTGTCCTGTACCACTTGCAAGTAGTTGACCATTTTTAGCCAAAACAATCGTGTTGGATTTCGTGTGTTTCACCAATTTGTTGGCAAAAATAAAATCTTCTTTTTCTTGTTCAGTTGGCTCCACTTTAGTTACTGTTTTGAAATCCGCTTTCGTTTCCGTCAACAAATCTTTATCTTGTTCTAAAACGCCGTTCAAAATCGTTCGGAATTGACGTTTTGGCAATTCAACCGGTTTTTGAACCAAAATAATTCGATTCTTTTTGGATTGAAGTAATTCCAAAGCAGCCGCCTCATAACCTGGAGCGATTACTACTTCGCAGAATAATTCATTGACCAAGATCGCGGTATCTAAATCCATGTTTTTGTTAGCAATCAAAATTCCACCAAAAGCGGAAACAGGATCTCCAGCAAGAGCTGCTTCGTATGCTTCGCGCAAGCTAGAGCGAGTTGCCAAACCACAAGCGTTGTTGTGTTTCAAAATGGCGAAAGTTGGTCCGTCATGTTGAAATTCAGCCATCAATTGCACCGCTGCATCTACATCCAATAAATTGTTGTAGGATAGTTCTTTTCCGTGAAGTTTATCAAAGATGGCATCCAAGTTTCCGTGAAAAATTCCTTTTTGATGTGGATTTTCACCGTAACGCAACACTTGATGTGTCGGAATACTTTGTTTGAAAATTTCGAGTGCATCATCTCCCGAATTGAAGTAACGGAAAATATGTGTGTCGTAATGCGATGATACTTGAAAAGCATCACGGGAAAAAGCCCTGCGCTCTTCTAAGCTTGTTGAACCATCTTCGGATTGTTGAATGATTTCCAAAAAGCGGCTGTATTGTGCTTGAGATGGGATAATTACTACGTCGTTGTAGTTTTTAGCCGCAGCACGAATCAGTGATATTCCACCGATATCGATTTTTTCAATGATGGCATCGTGGTCAGCACCTGAAGCAACTGTCGCTTCGAATGGATATAAATCAACGATTACCAAATCAATTTCGGGAATGTCAAATTCAGCAATTTGTGCTTGATCTTCCGATAAGTTGCGGCGATTTAATATTCCACCAAACACTTTTGGGTGCAAGGTTTTAACGCGGCCACCAAGAATAGAAGGGTAGGAAGTTAAATCTTCTACACGTTCTACTTCAACTCCCAAGGACTCAATGAAAGATTGTGTTCCACCGGTTGAATAAATGGTTACTCCTAACTCGTTTAAACGGTGAATGATAGGCTCTAAACCTGTTTTGTCAAACACCGAAATTAATGCACTTTTTATTTTTTTGGAATTCATACCTTTTCTTCTCGAAAAATGAGGTGCAAAGTTAGCGTAAAAAACGGAGAAACTGGGCAAATATTTAAAGATAAGTTTTTGCCGTTTTTTTTGGTGCTTGATTTCTGTTTAAAAAGACTGTTTTTCTTCTCAAAAATACGTAAAACAACGTATAGGAAATGAAAGGAAAATTGGCTTGCTTTGTGCGAGCACTGAAAAAAGAAATTATGCATGAAAAACGTTTTTCGAAATCCATGAATTGGTTAGGCTTTTTTGCCAATAACCGTAACCAAAAAAGGGATTTGACTTTTTTCAATAGTTCCCATTTTAATCCGTTTATGAAATTACACTTTTTAGTTTGTCTCTCGTTGCTGGTTTTTCCGGTTATGTCACAGGAGTTGGAAATTGTTTATCAACCCCTTTCCAAAACCTATTGCTTGAAAAAAGGAACTCAACCCGTTTCGGCTTCGTTTTCGCACATAGAAAAAACCGTTGAGGGAAATTACCTTGTTCAACATGCGAGTTGGTACAATTTAGAGATAAATCAATACACCTCTCATGTTGGAATGCTTGATTCGAAAGGTCGTTTGGTACTGCCCGTTGAGTTTAGTAAAATCGAAGCATTAAAATCGGATAGGTTTTTGGTCGCAAAAGGAGGGTTCTATAATTCCAAAGAGCAATTTATTGAGGCGAATTGGGGCGTTTTTGATTCAAAAGGAAGGGAAATTATTCCAGTTCAATTTCAAGAAATTCGTGTTTTTAACGATTCCATTTATGCCTTGCATCTGGGCGGAAAATGGGAAACTCAATACGAAGTAGAACTGTTGGACGAAGAATTATATTGGATTGAGAATGGAAGTAAATTGCTTGGTGGCTCTTGGTTTCTTTATCAGTGGAATGGTGAAAAAATGCACGATGTAACGTTTCAGGATGTTTTGTTTGCTTCCAATGATTATATCTTGCATGTAGAAGATTCGCTTTACAAATGGGTGGACCACTCCATGAAGACCATTTATTCATCCGAAAATCCGATTGAGTTGCTGTCTGGAAACTTGCTTTCATCTAAAAAGTTAGATGATAACCAATGGAAATTTGCCTTGTTTCAATCGAATGGAACGATGATCCATGATTTCGTCTTTGATGAACTCGTTGAGCAGAAAAATGGTTTAATAGCCGTAAAACAACAAAACAAATGGGGTTTTCTCCATGCCAATGGTGCGTGGGCAATTCAACCAAGCTACGATTGGATTGCCTCTTTTTCTTCCAACATTCCTTTTGTTGCAGTAAACAAAGGCGGCAACGAGTTGGATTGGAGAAATGAGTTTGAGCATCTAATTGAGTATGATGGAATCGATGAATGGGAATTATCCATAATCGGAACGGGAAAATGGGGTTGGATTGACGACAAAGGCAAGGAATTAGTAGCACCAAAATTCGATCAATTGCATCTGAATCCGTTTTCAAAAAATTGGATTGAAGCATCTTTAGACGGTGAATGGGATTCGTATACAAGTGTTGGAAATAGAATTCCAAAACGCGATAAATCCATTCTCTCTTTGCAAACCGATCGCTTGTATTCTTGGTTGTCAGAGGATATTGCACGCCTGCAAATAGGAACAAAATTTGGGCTCATTGCACCCGACGAATCCATCCTTTTACCCCTTGAGTATGATTTTATCCAACAATTGAATTGGGATATGTTTCGGGTTGAAAGTAATGGGAAAGTTGGTGTTTACTCCCGAACAGGAAAGTGGATTTTACCGATTGAATTTCAACAGATAGATTTGTATGGAAATGGAGATTATTTTTTCGTTCATCAATTGGATTCTGTTTCTGATGATACCAAAATGGGCTTTTTTGATTTGAAAGGTATCAACCTAGTTTGGACTTCACACACCCTTTTACGAATTTGTTCACCGAATGCTTTTATTGTTGAAGACAAAGCGACCCGTTCGGAAGGGTTGATTGACCGAAAAGGAAATTGGATACTAAATCCTGAATACGAGCAAATTTGGTATTTGAATGATCAATTAGTTAGTTTTCGTAAAAAAGGAAATCCAGATCGTGGTTTAGCCAATTTCAGCGGGAAAATAATTTTACCACCAGAGGCAAAAGAGTTTAGTGATCTTTCTGGAAACTGGATCATGACGTATCAGCGTATCGAGGATCAAACAAGTGTTGGTTTGGTTTCGTTGCAAGGAAAACGCTTGCCTGCTGATTACAAAGAAATTACTCCGTTTACTGAAGGTTTAGCTTTTGTAACCAAAGATTTCAACCAATGGGAAATTATAGACACCCAATTTGTGGTGAATGGAACTGTTCTTTGTCAGGAGGTTTTTCCGTTTGAGCAAGGGAAAGCCATTGTTCGAAGAGATGCATTTTTAGGAGTAATTGATCCAACGGGGAAGGAGATTATTCCGATTCAAAACTTCGATGTGAGGCGGATGGCAGGTGGTTTTTCGGTTATTAAGTTGAATGATCTTGGGGAACGTTATACCTTTTTTTATTCATCGGAAGGCAATGAATCGGCAGTTCCATACGCAGAGATTGAGTTGTTTTCAGAAAAATTAAATCGGGTGAAAAAAAGTGAAGAAATTCCAGGTGAAGCAGAAAGCGATCCACAATGGCGCACGTCTTATGGATTGATCAATCAACAAGGAGTGGAGGTGATTCAACTTAAGTATGACCGTTTGCTTCGAACAAGCAATGAAAATCAGCTTTTCATCCTAGGTGAACGTGGAGATAAAAAAGACTTGTTTGACGAATCAGGGAAATTACTTGTAGGTGATTTAGATTATGTGGGCATTTTTTACCAAGGAATGGCCAAATGCCAAAAGAACGGAAAATGGGGATTAATCAATCAACATGGAAAGGTGATTATACCTTTTGATTATGAAAATATTGCTTACTTTTCTTCCGATTTACCGATTCGAGTAAAATCGAATGGTCAATATCAACTTTTAACCAATACGGGTAAAACCCTATCCAAACAACGGTTTGATGAGCTTAGTGATTTTCACAATGGGTTGGCACAAGTGAAAGTGAATGGAGAAGTCTATTTTATCAATGTAAAAGGAAAAAAAACGAACAAATGAAATTTCAGGTTTTAGTCGCATTGTTTTTCGTGACAAGTTCACTACAAGCGCAGTTTTTAACTCAATTTTCGGATTCAAAAAAGAAAATTGGTTTTGTCAATCAGAAAGGGGATACCGTTTTTAAAGCTCAGTTTGATTGGGTTGATTATTCGACTTTTGGCTATGATTACAATCCAACCTGCATTGTTCGAAATGGAATGCGTTTTGGGTTGATTGATATTCACGGAAAAATAGTGATTCCTCCGAAGTACGACGAAATATACAAAAGTACAGGAAGTACCGATTGTTTTGGGATTGAAGAAAATAACCTACATGGTTTGATTGATCCTCACTCAGGAAAAGAACTTTTTCCGCCTGTATCGGAACGGCGTTTTTACTTTTTGAATGGCATGGCTGTTTTCAAACAAAAAAACAAATTTGGTTTGTTGCGGGATGAATCGTTTCAGCAAGTCGTGAAACCAATGTATGATTCACTTAGTTTTCTCCATGATTTATTTTTGGTCAAATTGGGTAACAAATACGGACTTCTTGATCAAAAAGGAACGATTCAATTGCCGATAGAGTATGATTTGTTGAAAGAACAGTATTACATGAACAAGTTGATTGGCGCTAAAAAAGGCGATAAATGGGGTTTTGTAACCTTAAACGGCAAAGCGATTACTTCTTTTCGATACGATGATGTTGCTTCTTTTTCGGATGGTTTGGCACTTTTTCATTTGGGAGATAAAGTAGGTTATTTGAACATGTCTGGCGATGAGGTTATTCCACCCATTTATGAAGATGGAGATTGGTTTTACAAGGGATTTGCTTTTGTTGGAAAAGACATCCAAGGTGTATGGAAATATGCCGTAATCAATCAAAAAGGGATTCCACAAACGGAGTTTGAATTTGACTTTTTTGAAAATTATTTCATGGATGGATTCGCTATCGTGAAAAAGGGGGACATGTACGGTGTCATTGATCCAACTGGAAAAATATTGGTGCCGATTCAGTGCAAACGCGATGACATTGACGATTATTTTGAACTCCGCAATGTGCCTTGTTTTCGCATTACCATGAATGGAAGCATGACGCTGTTGGATTTCAAAGGAAAAACCTTGGTTCCATTTTCGTATGAAAAAATAGATTATGCTGATTTCGAGTCATTGAATGTTGTTAGCGTCTATCGTAATGGGAAAGTTGGGTGGTTCGATGTCGATAAGGGCAAGGAAATTGTTCCTGTTCAATTTGATGCCATTGATCCCTATTTGTTTGAAAGTGAAGAATTTTTATTAGTTGTTCGCGATGGGAAAAAGGGAATTTGGAGTCTCGAAACGGGTATGGAAATGGTTCCTACGAATTACGATGAGGTTTTTCCAGATGAAATGAATTATTCGTCCAATTTGTTGTTGTTTCAAATCAAGTCGGGGGAAAAATATGGACTTTGGAACGGGAAAACGAATAAGATGTTGGTTGAACCAATTTACGACCGAGTTTATGTGATGGAGCAATTGGTAGCGGAAAAAGAAAAATATTTGGTGGTTTACCAAGGCGAAACGTGGGGTTTGATCAATCTAGATGGAAAGGAAATTATTCCGATGAAATACCAAGATGAACCGTTGATTTACGAAGACAAAGCGCGTAAGAAGTTGTATGTGTTGGTGTATTCGACTGAAAAGCAAACATTTGGTTTGTATGACCTCACGGGTAAAGAAGTGCTTCCGTGTATGTATGAAGAAATCAACACGATCAACAAAGGGAAGGTCTATGTTACTTTTCAAGGAGAGTCGAAAGAAATCGTATTGAATTAAGTAAGAGCCTGTTAAAAATTTATTCAAACAAGGTTTCGATGATCTCGAGGGTTTTTAGCGGTCCAAATCGGGGAATGTGGAACGAAAAATAGGAGAGAAGTAAATCCAACATTTCTTTGCGTTCCCTTTTTGGGATGTGCGTAGCTAGAAATTCGTTTTTTTCCAATGGTAAAAGTTGATTTAACAACTTGATTTTTGAGCCCATTTCAAAGGTGTGATTGTTGGGTTCGTGTGCAAGGAGCAAGCCTTCTTCGAGGTCGAAATAACTTGGATTTTCGCAGGTACAATGTGGATGAAAACCCAGGTATTTGGAAAGTTGTAACAACCAATAAAGGGGATAATTGGTTAATTCATGACTGATTTCGAGCCATTGAATTTCGGACACCAAAAAATCAAACAGCAACATATCGGGAACTCCTTCTGGCAAACAGCGTTGTATAAGTTCTCCTTGAAAATACAAAATTGTCGATTTCAAGGGATGCTGCGTAACGGTTGGCAAGGTATAAAGCGGTACCATGTCGGTGAGTTTCCCCAATTGACTATCCGTTCGTTGGTAATAGGTGATTTCCATCGGGATGAAAGGCAATAAAACTTGTCCTTTTTTCTTTTTTGCTCCTTGGAAAAGAAACGAACGCATCCCTTGTTTACGCGTAAGGATGTGCACGACCAAACTACTTTCTCCGTAGTGAATGCGTTGAACAAGAATTCCTTGATCGAGTTGTTTCACCGCTTAGCGAATTACGAGTACTTTGCCGATTTTTCTTCCTTTGTTATCAGCCGAATTGGTTGCTGTCCAGAAAAGATAAACGCCTGATTTTACAGGTTCACCTTGCAGGTTTTTCCCGTTCCAAGTGGCTGTTCCTCCGTTTGATTTGGTTTGATAAACCAAGTTTCCGGCAACATCGGTTACTTTTACATCCGAATCATAGCGAATGCCTTGAATGGTGATTGGTCCTTGAAATTCAGGTCGAACGGGATTTGGGAAAACCTGAACATCGCTGTATTCTTCGTCTTGGTAGGAAGCATCGGCGCGGAAGGAAACCAAGCCTTTGTCTGTAACAATGAAAAGTTCACCGGTTTTATTGTTGAACTGAATATCCATGATGTTGTTGGAAATCAACGAACTGTTTTCGGTGGTGATGTGTTGCAAAATTTCCAATCCATCGGGTGAAAGCAAGAAAATACCGCTGTTGGCAGAAGCAATCCATTTGCGGTTTCCACCATCTACCTCAATGTCTGTTACATAAATGTTTCCAAGTAAATATTCGACATTTCCTTCGAAATCTAATTTGATGCGTTGTGCGTTGTATTGCCCGGGAGAAGCGGTGAATGCTCCTTCTGAGTTGTATAAAATCGCGAAGCCCATATCCGTTCCGATCCAGATTTCGTTATCAAAATCAACGGCGATGGCTGTCACATTGGAAGAGGGAAGAGCTCCTGTTGTTTCGTTGGAATTCAGTAAAATGACTTTGTCATCCGAGACATCATCGATTGTACCATTGTCGTTGAAGCCAAACAAGCCCGTATTTCGCACGTAAAACCATTTGTTTCCATTGTAGTCAATGACCATCCGTTCGGTGTGTTTTAATTTGGCAGCAACACCCAAATCAAACCCTTTCCATAGGCCATCGGGAGTTCGAACGTGTAAGGTTTTGTTCGCGTATCCATTTAAAACCCATAGGTTTCCATCTGCATCGTAATCGACATCGGAAACGAGTATGTTGTTGTTTCCCAACACCGTTTTTTCGAGTGTAGAATTGGTTTCATCAAACGTTTGCGTGATTGTTTTTCCATCGGTTGAAATGGCAAGTGGCAACATGCTGTGTGATCCAAATGCGATTTCGGTTTCACTTTCCGGGTTGAAGGTAATGGAATTGATGTCCCACACAGGTTTTCCTGACCAAAGTGCTTGCGCTGAAAGATCGAAATGAGTCCATTCTTCGTTTTGGAACACATAAGCACCGTTTGGGTTGTAGGTAAAACCAACATAACTCAATACACCGCTTGTTACACCAACGCGATCCATTTCTCCGCCAAGGGTGAAAAAACTATTTCGGGGTGGACCAGGCACATTTTTGGTTGAATTATTGGTATTGAACACAAATTCAATCAAGCCATGGGATCGATCGGCAATGTAATAGCGGTCATTCAAAAATGCGATAGACTGTGGGCGAACAACCGACGAAAACGTATATTCGTTGGCAACCAAGTCGAAAGCTAAGTCGGTATCGTAGATTAAGATTCCATCTTCGAGAACCAGTGCCAATTGGTTGTTGATGCTTTTTACTTTGCGAATTTCACGGTCGTTTTCAGATAAAACGGAGTTCAAAGCATTGTTTTCCAATCGATACAGGGAGTCTTTTCCGTAGCTTGGATCTATTTTTGTGATGTACAACTGATTGTTGAACAAGACAAAATCTTGAAAATTTTTCGTTCCAGCGTTCCCAAAACGATTGTCTATCACCCATGAATTTGGATTCGCTAGCGCAATGTTGTTCAGATAACCGCGATACACTTGTTTGCTTGTCATGGCGTAGATGGAATCACCTACAATCTGGGTTTGAAGGATGGGCAAAGCAGAAAGATTGGGATAGTACGAATCGACAACCTCGTTTTTTATTGGATTTATTTTCGTGATTCCCAGTCCGAAGGAAACATAAATGAAGCCGTTGTGTGCTAGGATGTGATTGATTTTTTTGCTTCCTTGTAATTGTGCCAGTTTGATTGCAGGAATGTTGGTCACTCCGGTTGGAGTCAGCTTGTCGAGATTTCCGTTTTCGTAACCAATCCAAAAAGCTTGATTGGCAGCATCGTAGCTTAAGGCGGATAGACCTACGTCGGAGAGACCATTCACGTTTGTCCAAAGTGTTTTTTCGTTGGCATTGGCATCGAATTCAAGCAATCCAGAAGGAAAAGCAGCCATTGCTATCCCGTTGCCTGTTTCTACATCAATGGTTTGAGTTTGGGAAACATGCAATCTCCATTGACCCATACCAATTTGCGCTTGCGACAAGAAGCAAGAACAGAAAAGGAAAGCAAACAAAACACGATTTTTCATTCAATTCAATAATTTGTAAAATTAGGAACAATTCTAAGAACGACAAAGTTTGAAAAATATTGACTAGAAAGTCATTTTTCCGACATAGAAACTTTCAAAAATGAAAAATGCTTGATAATATCTAACTGAAAGTGTACATTTGTGCAACTAAAATTAGGCTCCGTAGCTCAATTGTATAGAGCACTGGATTTCGGCTCCAGCGGTTGGGGGTTAGAATCCCTCCGGGGTCACGATTATTTGAATTAACCTCTTGTAAATTAAATTTTTACAAGAGGTTTTTCTTTTTAGGGTAAACATAGGGTAAACATTTTGAATTATCTTTTTTCTTCTGCCAATCACAAAATCAATGATATTCCCAGAATCGTACTCAAAAGAATGTATCCGCCCGACCAACTACATCTTTTACAAAAGCATAAAAATCCTGAATTTCGTTCAAAAAAAGCTTTGGCACTTCAAGATGAGATGTTCGGTTTAGTTGAGAACTGGAAAGAAAGTAAATTACCAAAATCAACTTTTATCCATGGAAAAAATATTTCCATAGATAAATTCAACTATTGGATACACAAATACAACAAGGAGAATGAGAAATTGTTGGATGTTAAAAAGTCGGTGAAAAGTGAAGTATTCAAAGAGGTTGTTGTACCTGAAATAACTCAGGTTCCGTTTGGTTTACAAAAAATCATTGAGTTAACTACTCCATCCGGACTGCAAATCACCATTTTTGGATGATGTTCGGTTTTGATCAATCTTTGAAGGTTTTTCTGTATGGAAAACCTTGCGATATGCGTAAAGGTTTTAACGGGTTGTATGGACTGGTTCAAGACGGTATGCAAATGAACCCGCTTTGTGGTTATTTGTTTGTTTTTATCAGTTCTGACCGCAATAAATTGAAAATACTTCATTGGGAACACGATGGACTAACGCTATATTACAAACGTCTGGAAAAAGGTACATTCAAACGACCGACTGCCAGAATAAATGCTCCGAACAGTGAACTTTCACAAGAAGAATTATTCATGATTTTACGTGGAATTGATTTTGAAAAAACCAAGAAAAGAAAGCGTTTTTTATCACAAATTAATGTTGATTAAAACCTCCTAAACATGTTGATTTTGTTGGGTTTTTGAATTAATTTTACTTTATGGATCAGGCATTAGAAAATCTCTCAAAAGAACAACTCATTTCATTGTTGAAGGAGATGGAAAGCCAGATATCCAAACAAGAATTTCAGATATCCAAACAAGAAGTTCAGGTTACAAAATATGAAAATGAGGTTGCCAAATATGAAAATGAGGTTGCCAAATATGAAAATGAGGTAGTCAACTTAAAAATCCTTGTTGATAAACTTAACCGTATTTTGTTTGGTTCCAAAAAGGAGAAGTTTATTAAAGAGCCTGTTGATAGCAGCCAGTTGAGTCTTTCTTTTGGAGAACTTGCACAGAAAGATTCTTCGGCAACAGATCAAACGGTAAAAGAAACCATCACTTACGAACGTAGGAAAAATGAAAACCACAAAGGAAGAAACAAACTTCCTGATGATCTTCCGGTACATGAAGTTGTGATTGAACCTTCGGAATCTACCGAAGGGTTGGTGAAAATCGGTGAAGAGCGAACAGAAATACTAGAACTTGCTCCGGCGAAGTTTTTTAAATTAGTGTTTGTTCGACCAAAATATGCAGAAGCGAACGGTGAAGGTATCCTTATTGGACAAATGCCTTCTCGCCCAATTGAAAAATGTTTGGCTGGAAACACTTTACTTGCTTCTATCCTAATAAATAAATACGTAGATCACCTACCACTGTATCGTCAGCAGCAATTATTCAAACGTTCAGGTATTACGATCGCTCCTTCCACTATTGATGGATGGGTAAGTCAACTTGGAGCCTTGCTTGAACCTCTTTACAACGCCATGGTGAACGTGGTGAAAAATGACGGTTATCTTCAGGCAGATGAAACACCGACCAGAGTATTAGACAAAAGCAAACAAGGTGAATGTCACCGCGGATATTATTGGGTTTATCATTCACCACCAAAACGAATGGTTGTTTTTGATTATCAAAGGGGTCGAAACAAGGAAGCTCCCCGCAAAATACTCGATGATTTTCAAGGCTATTTGCAAACAGATGGCTATGCTTGCTATGCACAATATCATACCAAAAAGGAGGTTACGCACTTGGTGTGCTGGGCGCATGCACGTAGGTATTTTGAACAGGCTTTAACCCAGGATAAAGTTAGGGCGGAATATGCATTGGAGAAAATCCAAAAGTTATATGCTATAGAACGTGAATTGGCGGGTTGTTCGCCTGAAGAACGAAAACAACAACGTCTGCAAAAAGCTTTGCCTATTATCAACGAATTGGGCAAATGGATTGGAGACCAAAACAAACAAGTGCTCCCTAAAAGTGCAATCGGTAAAGCATTCTTATACAGCATCAACCTTTGGGATAGTTTACAAAACTATTTATATAATGGTGACCTTTTGATCGACAATAATCTGATTGAAAACACCATCCGTCCAAATGCTTTAGGCAGAAAAAACTATCTTTTCGCAGGATCGGATGAAGGAGCAAAAAGAACCGCTATGTTTTACACTTTTACAGGAACATGTAAACTGAATGGAGTCGATCCAATGGAATGGTTAAAATCAGTCCTTGAGCGAATTGCTGATCATAAAGTTAATAAACTGTATGAGCTTTTTCCGCAAAACATGCAATTATTAGAAAAGCCAACCTTTTAAAACAAATTTTTATAAAATTAGGGGTGTAGTTGGTGGGGCGGATACTTTTATTTCATCAACGCTTTTATAACACATAGAACCTATTCTTTGGTTTTAAGATACCTAATTTGAATTAAAAAAGGGTTGCTCTATATAGAACAACCCTCCTGTTTTTCTGAACAAAATTTAATACCCATTGATTATCAATGATAAATATTATCAAAAACATCAAATCAACGCTTTGATAACACTACCGATGACATTACCCACTACCGAATCAGATATCAACGCATTGACTACACTACCAAAAAAGGTGTTCTCATAAGAACACCCTCTATCTATATTTTACTACTTTTTGAATTTCTAAGATTTAATCAAGTAATTATAAATCGTTTACATTTTCGAATTTTACCTATCAACACATTGATAACATTACCACCTAATTGGAACATTACCTTACCGACCACACTACCTATTTTCTAATCGATTTATCAATCGCTCATAATTTTTGAGATGCTTCGGTACAAATTTTT
>CAYRMV010000018.1:0-36503 GCA_964425255.1 uncultured Flavobacteriales bacterium | reverse complement strand
CTGAAACAGGGATGACTGATGTCATTGACCCTTGGGGTGGAAGTTATTACGTTGAAAAATTAACGGAACAATTGGTCGATGAAGCTTGGAAATTAATCCAAGAAGTGGAAGAATTAGGTGGAATGGCCAAAGCAATCGAGACAGGTATTCCTAAAATGAGAATTGAAGAAGCAGCAGCTCGAAAACAAGCAAAAATCGATGCCGGTAGAGATGTGATTGTTGGAGTGAATCGATATCAATTAGAAAAGGAAGATTCCATTGATATTTTAGAAGTAGATAATACCAAAGTTCGAATCGCTCAAATTGATCGAATCAATCAAATGAAAGCGAATCGGGACAATGAATTGGTGCAACAAAGTTTGGCTCGATTGGCAGAGATTGCAGCAACTGGTCAAGGAAATTTGCTAGAAGCTGCCGTTGAATGTGCTCGAAATAGAGCAACTTTAGGGGAGATTTCTTCTGCTATGGAAAAAACATTTGGTCGTTATCAAGCAACTATTCGCTCAATAAGTGGAATTTATTCAGCTGAAGCCATGAATGATGCAGATTTTGAAAAAGCAAAAATTTTAGCCGATGAATTTGCTTCGTTAGAAGGTCGTCGACCAAGAATTATGGTGGCTAAAATGGGACAAGATGGACATGATCGAGGTGCTAAAGTGATTTCTACATCTTTCGCAGATATCGGATTTGATGTAGATATTGGTCCTTTGTTTCAAACGCCAGCAGAAGCAGCAAAACAAGCAGTAGAAAATGATGTGCATATTTTGGGCGTTTCATCGTTGGCTGCAGGACACAAAACGCTCGTTCCGCAAGTGATTGAGGAATTACGTAAACTTGGTCGTGAAGACATCATGGTGATTGCTGGAGGTGTAATTCCTCAGCAAGATTACGACTTTTTGTATGATGCAGGTGTTTTTGGTGTGTTTGGTCCTGGTACTAAGATCTCGAAAGCAGCCATTCAGATTTTAGAATTATTGATAAAAAGTACACAAGATTAGAAATTAACTTTCTTCGGGGAGTTTTTTGTTGGTTCAAGATGAAACTTTCATGAATTATGTGCCGTAGAAAGAATGTGTACTGTCTTCATTCGTTAAATATTTGCTAATACGAAAAGAATGAGTATATTCGGCATACAAATTGATTTCAACTACGAAAATCCGGCAAACGGAAACGATATGAAATAGATTCATTACTTCGTTTCGATTGTGAATTTAGAATTAAAAAAATAGACACATGAAAAAGTGGAAAGCACTGTTTTTAGCAATTTGGGCTACTAGTATGAGTTTTGCTCAAGCACCCGATTACAATGATTTGGTTATTTTATTTGCGGACGGAAATTATGCAAAACTAGTACGTGAAGCAGATAAATACACGCAAAAAGATGAAACCAAAAATGATCCAATGCCTTATTTTTGGATGGCAAAAGGATTGTATAAAATGTCTTTTGATAACGGTCGACCAGAGGAATTTAAAAATGCATTCAAAGATGCAATTAATGCTTTAGGGTCTTGCAGAAAAAAGGACAAAGATCAGTCGTTTTATGCTGCAAATCAAGAGTTTTTTGAAGAAGTTAAAGGTACTTTGATTGAAACTATCGAAAATGATTTGGATGCAAAAGATTTCCGAAAAGCAGCAGGATGGGCGACTCGTGTTTACAAATTGTCACCGAATGATTTAGGGACAAAGTTTTTAGAAGGTGCTTGCAAATATAGAAATGCTGATAAAGGAGGAGCAAATACCAATTGGAAAGAAGCTGAAAAAATACTTTCAACAATGGGTGAAAGTCCTGAATTTTCTGAAAATGATTTAGTTTTATTGCGTATCGGTGTTATCCAAACTGCTGAATGTTACATTGCCGCAAAGCAAGTTGATAAAGCGAAAACTTTGATGAACAAAGTCGCACAATGGCTTGAAGGAGATGAAATTTTTAAAGAAAAATATGACGAAATCGTAAATTGATATAGCGTTTAATTCAATGAAAAAGGTCGGTTTTTCCGGCCTTTTTTGTTTGACATTACAGCGATTTTATAGTTTCTAACATTCTACATTGTACAAGTTTTTATTTCCAGTCAAGACTTGTTGGTCGAAACGTGTACTTTTGTATTTGAATGATGGAAAATCATAAAGTGAATAAATGAAGTTAACGGAAAAAATAAAATCGATTAATTGGATTGAGAAACTCAAAGTGTTTAAAAATAAACGTGTTTTTATCACGACACTTTTTGTGATTTATGCTCTTTTCTTAGACGATGAAGATATTTTTACCTTGATTTCTCAAAACCAAAAATTAGCAAAAATCAAAGCCGATAAAGAATTGGTTGAAAGTAAATTAGCCAAAACTAAGTATACCTTGAAACAATTGGATTACTCTTCTGAGTTAGAACGTTATGCGCGTGAACAGAAGATGTTCAAAAAAGACGATGAAGATGTTTTTATCATAACAAATGAGTGATTTAATTCCAAAGAAACCCATGAATGCTTGGCTGAAATTTACTTCTTTGGGCCTTCAAATGGGGTTGACCATTTATTTCTTTAGCCTTTTAGGAGAATATTTAGATGAAAATTATCCGCAAAAATCGTTTTCTTGGTTCAAAGCACTAACGCTTTTTGCTGTTTTTGGATCAACTTATTCCATCATTCGTCAAGTAATAAAAATGTCAAACAATGAATAAACAAGTAGTTAAAAGAATGATTGTGTTTTCAATCAGTATTGTTGTGCTCGTGTTAATCGGGATATTTGTTCAACCTGCATTGATAAAAACGCAACCTAAATCACTTGTTTCAGTTCCCGACATGTACTTGTTTTTTGGGATTTCTGCCTTGATAATCATCAATTCGATCGAAGCATTGTATCAACAAATGCCGGACAAAATAGGATATTTGTTTTTGGTTGCCACATTCATTAAACTAGGCTTTTTTATGATTCTCTTTTTAAGCAAAGGTTTGATGGAACATGCGCTAACTTGGAGTGATAAATTCGGAATTCTATTGCCCTTGTTCCTATTTTTATCCTTAGAGGTTTATTCGATTGCTACTCGATTAACCGATGTACCTTCTGAAAAGAAATAATATGTTCATAAGAAATGAACATTATCGTCACATAAAGCGGAAAAAATATTTGTAATTCTAATTTATTGTGTACTTTTGCGCCAAATTTCACAGTACTAAAGGTAAGTTCTTATAATCTCATGGAGAAAATTAAACATTATTCCCGATTACTTGTAGGAAGTATCATGTTGTTTTTCAGTGCTTCAGCATACGCTTCTCATGATGCACACGCAACTTCGGAATCCACACACACAGAAGAGCACGCAACAGAGCAACATGCAGTTGGTCCTGTTGATACGCCAGAAGAGATTAACGCTTACATCGAACACCATTTACAAGATGCGCATGAGTTTATCTTTTTTACAGATGGAGAAACAGGTAAACATTATGGGTTCTCTTTACCAGTAATTCTTTTCGATGGTGGTTTTCATTTTTTCTCTGCTTCTAAGTTTCATCACGGAGAATCAGTAGTTGAGAGTAATGGCAATTATTACAAATTACACCACGGAAAAATTTATAAAACAGACGCAGAAGGCCATGCAGAAATCTCAAAGCCGTTGGATCTTTCTATTACAAAAAATGTACTAGGGATGCTTCTTGCTGGACTTTTGTTGATTTTGATGTTTGGTAGTTTGGCTCGTGGTTATAAAAAAGGTCCAATTCCAACGGGTGTTGGTCGTGTGTTAGAACCATTGGTTATCTATGTTCGTGATGAAATTGCTCGTCCAAACATTGGTGAGAAAAAATACCGCAAGTTCATGGGATTCCTTTTGACGGTTTTCTTTTTCATTTGGATCTTGAACATTCTTGGATTAACTCCACTTGGTTTCAACGTAACTGGAAATATTGCTGTTACTGTAACGTTAGCCTTGTTTACATTCTTTATTGTACAATTTAGTGCTAACAAAGATTATTGGGGACATATTTTCTGGATGCCAGGTGTTCCAATCCCAATGAAAATTATTTTAGCTCCAATTGAAGTGTTAGGGATGTTTACAAAACCATTTTCATTATTGATTCGTCTTTTTGCCAACATCACTGCTGGTCACTTTGTTTTAATGAGTTTGATTGCTTTGGCAATTACAATGAAAGCTGCATTCGGTCCAATTGCTTCCACATCGGTATCATTGGCTTTGAGTTTGTTTATTTTTGCAATTGAATTGTTGGTTGCATTCTTACAAGCTTTCATTTTTACCATGCTTACTTCCTTGTTTATTGGAATGGCGGTACAAGATCATCACCACGATGATCACCATTAATTAGTAAATTTAATGTTTAATATAAATAAATAGTTATGACAGGAACAATTAGCATGATCGGAGCTGGTTTAATCGTTATCGGAGCTGGTATCGGTTTAGGGCAAATTGGTGGAAAAGCAATGGAAGGTATTGCTCGTCAACCTGAAGCAGCTGGAAAAATCCAAACAGCGATGATTATCATCGGTGCACTTTTGGAAGGTTTGGCTTTCGGTGCTTTGATCTTAGGAAAAGGATAATCCTAAAAAAATGAAGATGGTTTCTACAACGGTTGGTTGTAGAAACTGTTTTTAAAAAGAACATTAAACAAAATTTGAAACACAAAACACATGGATAAGTTAATCAACGATTTTTCTCCGGGCTTGTTTATCATGCAAACGATCATTTTATTGATCATCATTTTGTTGGCACGTAAATTTGCTTGGAAACCAATTTTAGACAGTTTAGCTGCTCGTGAAGAAGGAATTCAAAATGCATTGGAAATGGCTGAAAAAGCACGCAAGGAATTGGCGGCTTTACAAGCTAACAATGAGAATTTGTTGAAAGAAGCACGTGTAGAGCGAGATGCTATCGTGAAAGATGCTCGTGAAACAGCAACTCGTATGGTTGAAGAGGCTAAGAATACAGCAAAATCAGAAGCTGAAAAAGTACTAGCTGCTGCTCAACAAGCAATTCAAGCCGAAAAAGCGGCTGCAATGTCTGAAATGAAAGCACATGTTGCTGCATTATCAATCGAAATTGCAGAAAAAATTGTTCGTACCGAATTGTCTTCGGATGAGAAACAAAAAGCATTAGCTTCGAAATTAGCGGAAGATATTAACTTGAACTAAGAATTCGATGAAAGGGACAAAATCAGCATCGAGATACGCAAAAGCTTTGTTAGAGCTTGCTATCGAAAATAACCAAATCGACGCAATCGCTTCTGACATGAAAGCATTGGTTGCTGCGAACGAAGAAACGCGTGATTTTCACTTGTTCTTAGTGAGCCCAATTATCAACGCTGAAAAGAAAACTTTGATTTTCAAAGAATTGTTTCCACAATTTAATGAAATTACTTCTTCTTTCGTAACTTTGGTGACCAAAAACGGAAGAGAAAGCTTGTTGCCAATCATTGCATCATCTTTTGAAATGCAATTAAAAGCACATTTAGGAATTGTTCCTGTTACGCTTGTTTCTGCACAACCAATGGATGCAGCTACAAAATCAAGTATCATGAACAAAGTGCAAGCAGCAGTTTCTGGTAAATTAGAAGTAGAAGAAAAAATCGATGCTTCCATCTTGGGTGGTTTCATCGTGAAAATGGGTGATACGCAAATCGATGCTTCGGTTGCAAATCAATTTAAAAATCTAAAACAACGTTTAACACGATAGTTTTTAAGTCTAACAAGACGTAAATAATAACACGACATGGCAGATGTAAAACCAGCAGAAGTTTCTGCAATTTTAAGAGAGCAGCTTTCAGGTTTCAGATCGGAGGCAGAGCTTCAAGAAGTAGGTACCGTAATTCAAATCGGTGATGGTATCGCTCGTATCTATGGACTTACTGGTGTTCAATACGGTGAGTTGATTGAATTTGATGGTGGACTACAAGGGATCGCATTGAACTTGGAAGAGGACAATGTAGGTGCTGTACTTTTGGGTCGTTCATCTCAAGTAAAAGAGGGAGATACTGTAAAGCGTTTAGGACGTATCGCTTCCGTTAAAGTTGGTGAAGGTATGGTTGGACGTGTAGTGGATACACTAGGAAATCCAATCGACGGAAAAGGAGAAATTGGTGGTACTTTGTATGAAATGCCTATCGAACGTAAAGCTCCGGGAGTAATCTACCGTCAACCGGTAACTGAGCCATTACAAACAGGAATTAAAGCTGTTGATGCGATGATTCCAATTGGTCGTGGACAACGTGAGTTGATCATTGGTGACCGCCAAACTGGTAAAACGACGGTTGCAATTGATGCAATTATCAATCAAAAAGAATTTTATGATCGCGGGGAACCTGTTTTCTGTATCTACGTTGCTGTAGGTCAAAAAGGGTCGACTGTTGCTGGTATCGTGAAAAAATTAGAAGATGCTGGTGCGATGGCTTACACAGTTATCGTTGCTGCAAACGCTTCTGATCCAGCTCCTATGCAGTTTTACGCTCCAATGACAGGTGCTGCAATCGGTGAATATTTCCGTGATTCAGGACGTCCTGCATTGATCGTATTTGATGACTTATCAAAACAAGCGGTAGCTTACCGTGAGGTTTCTTTGTTGTTACGTCGTCCTCCAGGTCGTGAGGCTTACCCAGGTGACGTATTCTACTTACACTCTCGCTTGTTAGAACGTGCTGCAAAAATCATTGCTGATGATAGCATTGCTTCTCAAATGAATGATTTACCTGAATCTTTGAAAGGAATCGTTAAAGGAGGTGGTTCATTAACAGCTTTGCCAATTATTGAAACACAAGCAGGTGACGTTTCTGCATACATTCCAACAAACGTAATTTCGATTACTGATGGACAAATCTTCTTAGAGTCTGACTTGTTCAACTCAGGAATTCGTCCAGCGATTAACGTAGGTATCTCTGTATCTCGTGTAGGAGGTAACGCGCAAATCAAATCGATGAAAAAAGTGGCTGGAACCTTGAAATTAGATCAAGCTCAGTACCGTGAATTGGAAGCGTTTGCTAAGTTTGGTTCGGATCTAGATGCAGCTACTAAATCTGTCCTAGACAAAGGTGCTCGTAACTTGGAGATCTTGAAACAACGCGAAGGAGATCCTTACCCAGTTGAGAAGCAAATTGCAATCATTTATGTTGGTACTAAAGGATTAATGCAACGCGTTCCTGTGAACAAAGTAAAAGAGTTCGAAACTGAATTTTTGAACTACTTGGAAGCAAAACATGCAGATGTATTGTTACAATTGAAAGCAGGAAAGTATACGGACGAAATTACAGATGTTCTTTCGAAAGTCGCAAAGGAAATTGCTGATAAATATTAAAAAATTACAGATTGTGCATTACAAATTGCAGATTAGTTAGTAATCTGTAATTTGTAATATGCATTTTGCAATCAAAAATTAAGATGGCAAATTTAAAAGAAATACGTAATAGAATCTCCTCCGTAGGATCCACAATGCAGATTACTTCTGCGATGAAAATGGTTTCTGCGGCGAAGTTGAAGCGTGCTCAAGATGCAATTACTCAAATGCGTCCATACGCGGAAAAATTGCAAGAGATTTTAGGTAATTTAAGTGCAACACTTGATTTGTCTGAAAATGCTTTTTCAGAAGTGCGCGATAGCAAACGTGTGTTGATTTTAGCTGTTTCCTCGAATCGTGGTTTGTGTGGTGGTTTTAATAACAACATTATCAAACGCGTGAATCAATTGGTTTCAGAAGATTTTGCTGGACACGACGTAAAGTTGCTTTGTTTTGGTAAGAAAGTGACAGATGCATTCCGCAGAAGTGAGTTGCGTTTGGATAACAAAACAGTTGGGTCAGAAGACATTTTTTCAGCTTTGACTTTTGATAATGCTGCTGAGATCGCAGGAAACATCATGAATCAGTTTTTGAATAAAGAATTTGATCATGTTGTTGTCGTATACAACTCATTTGTGAATGCAGCAACGCAATCGGTGAAGTCTGAACAGTTCTTACCGATTATCCCGAATGTGAATGAAGGCGCAACAGTAGGTGATTACATGTTCGAGCCTTCAAAAGCAGAAATCGTTGAAGAATTGATTCCGAAATCATTGAAAATTCAGTTTTTTAAAGCTTTGTTGGATTCTCACGCTGCGGAACACGGTGCTCGTATGACTGCCATGCATAAAGCAACCGATAATGCAAAAGAATTGAAACGAAACTTGACGTTGAGTTACAACAAAGCACGTCAAGCTGCAATTACGAATGAAATCCTTGAAATCGTTGGTGGTGCAGAAGCACTAAACGGTTAATACAGATCAAATAAATTTTTAAATCCCCAATCGAGTGTAAGCTTGGTTGGGGATTTTTTTTTCCAGATGTACGAATAAATGAACGGATTGCACCTTTCAAATCAATTAACTTTTCTACATTTGAGAAAATGAATGAACATGGAATTCAATCCTGATTTTTTGACTTTATCTCCAGAAGAAATTCGGGTGTTGGGAGCATTGATTGAGAAAAGTAAAACAACCCCAGAAACGTATCCTTTAACATTGAATGCGCTTGTTATCGCATGTAATCAGAAAACATCCCGAAACCCCGTAGTTAATTATGATGAGGAAACTGTCGTAATTACGCTCGATTCACTGAAGAAAAAACAATTAATCGGACACGTGATTGGTGCGGGAAGTAGAACAGTAAAATACAGACACAATTTGGCAGTTCATTTTTCGCTTGATCCAGCTGAATTGGCTGTGTTGTGTTTGTTGTTTTTACGAGGACCATTAACACCGGGAGAGATCAATTCAAACGCGGGGAGGTTGTTTGAGTTTGATGATTTGGAGGAAGTTCAACGTACACTCAAGAATTTAGCCGAAGCAGAACAGCCATTTGTTACTTTGCTTCCGAAACGGCCAGGTCAAAAAGAAGCGCGTTTTTGTCATTTGTTTGCTCCCGTTCCGACGCAAGATGAAGCTGAATTTTTTTCTGAGCCAGCACGTAAGAATGTGAATGAACTCGAAGAGCGCTTGCAAATCGTTGAATTCGAATTGGCTGAATTAAAAGAAAAAATGCAACGTTTATTAGACGAATTGGGTATGTAAACAGATAAACATAGGAGTTCGCTCTAAACTCAGATTTTGAATTCAATTTAAAATCGTAAAAGAGTTATTGTTTTTTCCAATGTATTTCTGAGGTAAGAAAATCACTAAAAGTCATCGAAGCAATGATTTCTTTTTGGAAATTTTCAGTACTTGTCACCGCATCTATACCATCTGCCTTTAATGTTGGGTCGAACGTTTTTAGTTCTTTTGAGTTGATTTTATGGACAGCATAAGCGTAATATTTTCCATTTTGTTCAAGAACTAAAAAACGTTGATTTTTTACAGTTGTTAGCCAGCCAATGAATTCATCACCATCTGCCATATACATTTCTCCTTGCTGTAAAACAGTAATTTTATACGTGTTTTTCTCTTTTCCTTGTTGAAATTCGATTTTTGAAGCCTCTGCATCTACGAAGTCATTTGTCCAAATGCCAATTAAATCTGTGTCGATAGATTCATTCCCCTTGACTCCAAGCGGATAATCGGTACTTACGGGACACGCAGTTAAGAGAAATAACAAAGGAAAAAAGAAGATTGCTTTCCAAGAAATGGACTTTTTCATAGTAGTTGACTTTTTAGCCAAATGTATAAAAAAAATTGGAAACGTCAAAAGAGTTACTTTTTAACAAATCCATTTTCACCTTCTTGGATTCGATCAAAGATCCAGTGGAAGTAATTCAACATATGGCTGTCAATGAAGTTTTTATGAGGCCAATCCGTTGGGATGAATGCGCGACCACCTTTGCCTTTTGGTAAAGTTTCCAAACCAGCAACTTGACATTGAGGCGCAATTCCATCTTGTTCCCAAACCGGGTCTGGATTTTGCTGATCTAAATTGGATCCATATTGCCAAACTTCTTCAAAAAGAGACCAGTCGGCACCTCCAACACAGGCGTTTTCAGGAGCAAGAATATACATTTTACCAAATACAACGCGGTCTTTGATTGCATCAATAAAACCAAGAACATACGCATATCCCATGCTGTGACAAACAATGTCAATGGTATCTTTGGTGTCTTCGCAAGCGGGAGATTGACAGCGTTCTGCCAAAAATGCTTTTCCTGCAATACGTCCTTTTTCGCGGCGTTCATTGAATCCATCTACATTGCGTTCGGTATTTAAAATGCTATAATTATCTTTTGCGGCGATGGTTTTTGCTAAAGCGATGCTTAGACCGAAATTGGTCATTGTTTTGTGCGAAGATGTTTGAATGTCATGACTTCCATCAATGTAATATGTGTCAAATGGTTGAAGTCGTTCAATGAATTTTTTGTCGATTTTCATCCAATAATGGTAACGATCTTTGTGTGTCACCAAATGATCCGAAACATCCGAATTTTTTGTTGGTCCACGGTATCCGTTTGAGAAAACCAATACACGTTTTGGAACAATGCGCTCTGGTTGAGAAAAGTACGACGTAACATTTTCTCCATTGTATGCGAAAACTTCTTGTTTGCTAATTTTTCCAAATTGATTCCAATGTGTTTTCACAACAAAATGACCATTTCCAGGTAAGGCAACATTGTATTTGAGTAGAATTAAAGAATCATTTGCATGGGAATAGGTTCGAATCGAATCGTTGAAAACATTGAAATAGAGAACACTCTCTCTTTTTAAACATTCCCATTGCTTGTTTTTCTTTCGATAAATCACACTGCTCCAATCGTTCGATGGATACCGTTGCAAAGCAAAGCTGTATTTATAATGCATGTTGTTTTTGGTGTATTCAAAATGCGTTTTGCTCGTACCTTGGTTGTTGTGAGTTACATTTTCAACGGCATAACGAACTTGTGGAATCGCTAGATCTTTGTTCGGTTGTGCTTGTTTAATCGGTATAACGAAGTAATTTCTTCGATAAGGTTTACTGTAAGATTCTTCCATTATTTCCCCATTTTCATTTTCTTCCCAAAAATAATAGGCTGTTACTGCACCTGAACTGGTTGTTTTTTGTCGTTCTTTCCAAACAATTCTTGCTTCAGAATCCAAACGTAAATTCTCCCAATCGAGGTAACTTAAAACCAACGAATCAGGGAATTCAAGTTGGCCGTCATAATTTCGTTGAAATCCCAAACCGCGCGAAAGCAGCTCGATTATTTCTTTACTCCAATCCGATTCAGTTACGATAAATCCCCATTTCTGACCAATTGGCATATAGCTTTTTTTCAGGGTGTCATCAAATTGATGGATGGCGATAAATCGAAAATCATACAAACTATCCCCTTGAAAATAACGCGTAAGGAAACTCATTTCTGCGGAGTAAGTTCGTTCACTTTCATCTTCAGGGAATTCAAGTGAATCCAATAAATTTTTAGGGATAACAGATGATTGAAAAGTGGAAAGCTGAATCTTCAAATGCAAGTTTGCTCCTTTGAATACAGGATGAATCAACGTGTTCAGATCCATCAACGAATCCATTACATAAGAAGATGGAACCAATAATTGGATGGTTTTGCTGATGGGTGAATAGGGAATAATGGTTAGTGAACCCAAATAATTTTTATCATCTAAAACACGTATACTCCAAGGTTGATCGAACGCAGGTAAAAGAATCCGACTTGTAAAAGGAGTGATTGAATCGACTTGAATGGATTCTGTTGGGTGATTGGATTGAAATGAATACGTTTTTCCCCAATGAATAAAAAGGATCGTATCTTGTTGGTTCGTTGGAATCGATTTGACACCGAATGAATAATACAAACTATCCGGGTCATCGGTAAATGGAAGCTTGTCTTTGGGGTAGGATGTGGCATCAAATCCACCTTTTTGGTTTTTACATGCAGTAAATTGTGGCTTTTTTCCATCTGGGAATATTTCTTGACTGACTAATGCCGAAGAAAAGGGGAACAGCAGAAATAAAATGACGGTAATAAATCGCATGAGATACAAATGAAAATCAAAAGTACAAAAAAGGAAATTGTGCAATGAAAAAGGGTCTTGGCAAGATGCTAAAAAAAAGTTATTTTTGCGACGATAAAAAATGAATAAAACACATGGGAAGAGCGTTTGAATACCGTAGAGCAGCAAAAGAAAAGCGTTGGGACAAGATGTCGAAATTGTTTCCGAAGTTAGGAAAAGCAATTACAATGGCCGCTAAAGAAGGTGGTTCAGATCCAACTACGAATGCTAAATTGCGAACAGCGATTCAAAATGCGAAGGCTGAAAATATGCCTAAAGACAATATCGAGAACGCGATCAAACGTGCAGCTCAAAAAGACATTGCGGCTTTTACCCAAGTGGATTATGAAGGAAAAGGTCCTCACGGAGTATTGGTTTATGTAGAATGTGCCACAGATAACCCAACGCGAACTGTTGCTAATGTGAAATCCTATTTCAACAAAGCGGGTGGGGGAGTAGTTCCTAATGGTTCGTTTGAATTTATGTTTAAACGTAAGTGTGTTTTCGAATTGGTAAAAACGGATTCGGTTGACGCTGAAGAGTTAGAATTGGAATTGATTGATGCTGGTTGCGAAGAAATCGATGTTACGGAAGATAAAATCTATATCTATGGAGATTACACGTCGTATGGAACCCTAGCGAAAGCAATTGAAGACAAAGGATTGGAAGTATTGAAGTCGAATTTGCAACGTATTCCGACTTCACCTATCGAGTTCACCGAAGAACAATTGGTAGATATTGAAAAAATGCTCGATAAAATCGAAGACGACGACGATATTCAGCAAGTGTTTACGAATATTGCTTAATTGAAATGATAAAATGGAATGGGTGTCTGAGGAATTGGACACCCATTTTTGGTTTCATTCTTTTTATTTTGTTTTCAAAAAAAAAACCTGTCCAAAACTACTTGAACAGGCTTGTGTTTTTTTAGATCAATCAATCAATCAATCGAGCCAGTGACACGTTTCATGAAACCATTGAGAGCATCGCGTTTGGGCGTCCCTGCTTTGATTTCTTTGTAAACTTCTACAGCTCCTGAAAAGTTCGACAATAATTCGCCGATCACATCTAATTCTTCGTCTTTCAACCCAGGAGCATCAATCAAATGCTCAAGCGTTTCCATTGTTTCGATGACAAAGTCTTCATCGTTGTTTTCGATGAATTCGACCATGTGCTTAATGATTGGCAACCTCATGTACTACTTCTTGAATGATTTCTACTTTATTTCCTTGAGCTTGTTTAACCAAATTACCATCGACAAATCCAGCAAATGTGGGTAAATTGGAAACTTCTGCAAATTGACGTGAATTGGGCAATTTTTCAGCATCCACGTAATAAAACTCAATTTCTGGATTTTCTTCGGCTAATTTTTTGAACTTCGGTTTCGTGATTTTACAATTTCCGCACCATCCAGCGCCATATTGAACCATTACTTTCTTGTTGCTCGCTAAAATTTGATCGAGTGTGTCTTCTGTTAATTCGGTAAACATAATCAATGATTTTTTATTAGTGTTTGCTTAAATAATCAGCTACTCCTGTGCGTGTTGCGCTCATAGCCTCTTTTCCTTCTTCCCAGTTTGCAGGACAAACTTCACCATGTTTTTGTACATGTGTGTAAGCGTCTACCAAACGGATGTATTCTTGTACATTACGTCCCAAAGGCATGTGGTTGATTGACTCGTGGAAAACAGTTCCCGTTTCATCAATCAAATACGTTGCACGGTATGGAACATTGTCGCCTTCGCTATCTTCATCGGCAAACATGTCGTAATCCAAAATGTCTAATTCTTGAGCCAAACGACGTGTAGAATCAGCGATTAATGGAAATTCAACTCCTTCGATTCCTCCGTTGTCTTTGGCTGTATTCAACCATGCAAAGTGTACTTCAGCTGTGTCACAAGATGCACCGATAACGATCGTGTTGCGTTTTTCAAACTCAGCAGCAGCTTCTTGGAAAGCATGAATTTCAGTTGGACAAACGAAAGTAAAATCTTTCGGGTACCAAAATAAAACTACTTTTTTGTTGTTTTCCACCGCTTTTTTGAAAACGTCTAATTGGAAAGTATCTCCCATTGAATCCATTGCATTCACCGTAATTGACGGGAATTTTTTACCTACGAAACTCATAATTGTCTATTTATTTTGTTTTAAATTATGTACGAATTTACTGATTTAACCAAGCGGCAAACATCCAATTGGTTTTTTCTTTTTCACGAATCAAATCACTCATCATCGCATTGGTTCCTTCATCCTCTGTTTCAGCACAAAGAGTCATGATTGAACGTTCTAATTGAAGCAATTGTTTTTGAGCATCTAAAATATACTTCATGCCCGGAATTCCTTCGTGTATTGTTTGGTTTTCTTTCAAAACACTTTCCTTTAAATAAGCTTCAAAACGATGAAGTGGTGTTGCACCTAAAGTCAAAATACGTTCTGCTAATTCATCAATGATTACTTGAGAACGAGTATATAATTCTTCGTATTTAAGATGTAATTCAAAGAAATTTGTTCCTTTAATATTCCAGTGTAACGCTCTTAAATTTTGATAATGAACCTGGTAGGATGCGAGTAATTGATTTAACGATGCGATTAATGTTGAATTTGTTTCCATGTTCTTGAATTTTTTACAAAGATACGACATGAATGTATATAAATTTTATCAATTGTTTTTATACTTTTATAGAAAATATTGATATGCTTTCTATTCAACAGATTCAATACATCCTTGCCTTAGTGGAACAGGGGAATTTTAGTCGTGCTGCAGAACATTCATTTGTGACGCAACCTACCTTGTCGATGCAAATTAAAAAAGCAGAAGAAATCATTGGTTTTGCGATATTTGATCGTCATCGAAATCCGGTTGAATTGACTCCATTGGGCGAAAAATTGATTCCGATTTTACAAGATATTCAAGAAAATATCCATCGAATTGAATACTTAAAAGGGAGTTTAACTGGTGAATACCAAGAAGAAATTCGTTTGGGAATTATACCGACAATTGCTCCTTACCTCGTTCCTCGTTTGTTTGATGATTGGCAAAAGCAATTGCCCAGTGTTCGACTTGTCATTCAGGAACTGAAAACCGAAGATCTACTCGATGCAATTCACAGCCGGAAAATAGACTACGGCATTTTTGCTGGTCCGCATGAAGATGTCTCGATGCAATTTACTCCTTTGTATATGGAAGAAATTCAAGCATATTGCCCAACATGTGATACAGATAAGTTGGAAATGTCACAATTGAAAAATCTTCGACCTTGGTTATTAAGTCAGGGAAATTGTTTGCGGACCCAAATGATGCAATTGTGTGAATTATCCAACGAGAATGAAACCGATTGGAATTACGAAGGTGGAAATATTGAAATGTTGGTTCGAATGGTTGATGTGAAAGGAGGTTATACGCTTGTCCCTGTTCATTACAACGCTTTGTTAGATCGTCCTTCAGATCAGTTTATACCCATCGAAAATGAAATTTCTGCATCCAGACCTGCACGAATGATTATGGGGGTTTCATTGAAAAAAAATAGAAAATGGGAGTCTATTCGTCCTTTGGTTCATTTTATTCAATTGGAATTCAATGATTCAACAAAAAATTCTTATCAGGTTTTGAGTTGGAAGTAATTGTTTGAATTTTGACAGTTTTCACTAGATTTCGCTTGGATTTTGACTAAAATCATTTTTTCTGTTCAAAATAGGGCAAAATGTGTATATTTGGCATGCTTACTACATCGATTCATCGATAACAATGGTGAACATACTAAAAATTAATTATTACATGGTGAAATTCGTTCTCACGTCATTCCTTGTCTTGCTGATCAATACTAGTTTTTCGCAAGTGACTCTTTTTCAGGATAATTTTGAAAATTCCGTTGTAACATGGGATGTTTACACAACATCTTCTCCCAATTCCTGGCTTGCTAATGTCTGTGCAGGAAATGGGCCAAGTGATCCTAATCCAAACAGTGAAGTTTCATTTTACATTACGGGTGGAGGTCCAACGAATTTAGGTTGTGGTACCGGAAGTGCAATCAATTATTACTACCAAAATTCAGATAATGCTGGCGTAAAACAAACGGTTTTAGGTCATGAAGTAATTGCTACTTGTGCACAAAGCTATCAACTGCAATTCGATTACTTAATTGGTACAGATGGTGTGACAGATTATGCGGAAGTTGTTTATAGTATTGACAATGGAAACACATGGACAGCCACAGGAGGAATTTTGCCTTCAGCGTTGACTTGGACGACTTCCATTGTGAGTTTTCCAGCGAGTTTAAACAATACAAATTTTCTTTTTGGTTTTCGTTTTACTTACAATGAAACAGGAAATTCGGGGAATCCGTTGGCAGTTGATAATGTGCGTTTAACAGGTATTGATAACTCCAACCCAACAGCGATTTGTCCTCCATCACAAGCGCTTTATGTTACGCAAAATTGTACGGCTGAATTAATCGATTTTACGTCTTTAATGTCTGGGACTGATCCATGTTATATTACTGCGGCACCATTGACTTATTCACAAAGTCCAGCGGTTGGAACACTTATTTCTCAATCAACAACGATGACGATGACAGCGCAAGATCCTGCCGGAAATCAGGGAACTTGTACGTTTCAAGTTGTTTTAATGGATTCAATCAAACCGATTGTTACTTGTGTTGAAGAAATAGAAGTGAATTTGGTAACCAATTGTGATATCCTTGTGCCAGATTTATCAAGTACTGTTACTGTAATTGAAAACTGTGGACCTTCAAGCTTACTCACTTTTTCACAAACACCTGCTGTGGGTGCAACAGTTTCAGGAATTACAAATGTATATGTTACTGTTACAGATTCGGCAGGAAATGCGCGTACTTGTGGAACGAGATTAATTCCCAATGATGAAACTGCTCCACTTGTAACGTGTCCACCTAACGCAGTAGTGAATAACGGAGTTGCATGTTTTTATTCGATGACAGATTATTCTCCTCAATTGACTGTGGTAGAAGCTTGCCCGAATTATTCTATCAGCCAAATTCCGCCAGCAGGTGCAACGGTTGGTACAGGGATGAATGTGGTTACTTTCGAAGTGACGGATGAAGTTGGAAATGTGGGAACTTGTACTTTCACAGTAAAAGTAGAGGAAACAATTCCGCCAGTAATTAGTAATTGTCCAAACAATATTTCAACCTGTAATCCAGTCGTTAGTTTTGCAACCATTTTAGCAGCAGATAATTGCATTGCATACGTAGAACAAACAGATTTATCAGGTCTTTCATCCGGATCAACTTTCCCGATTGGGATTACAAATTTGGAATATACAGCGTATGATTCAACTGGAAATTCAGATGTTTGTTCATTTAGTGTTGAAGTTTTGCCTTTCCCGAGTCAAGCATTGATATCAGCTGATGAGATTGATTTGTGTGTTGAAACGAACTATAATTTATCAGCGAATGTTCCTACTTCAGGTACAGGATCATGGTCCGTGTTGCTTGGTAATGGAACAATTGCAGACCCTTCGAATGCATCAACAAGTGTGTCTAATTTGAGTTCAGGAAGCAATGCTTTTGTTTGGACAATTAGTACAGCAACTTGTGGTGTTACAAAAGATACTATTTTCGTCAATAACAATCCACTTCCAACTCCTGTAAATATTTTGACTGATTCGACATTTGCTTGTAATGCAAGTACCTATTTGTTGTTAGGAACATTTGCTGCAAGCGGGGAAAGCTTATGGACAACATTGGAAGGAGCAACGATTGCCAATCCATCGAATCACAACACGCAAGCAACGAATTTTGCCGCTGGATGGAATACCTTTATTTATACGATAAGCAGTGGGAATTGTCCAGTTTCGTCGGATACGATTCATGTGTATGCAAATAATCAGGCTCAAATTTATACCAACGATACCACTTTGTGTTTTGAAAGTGATTTCATGAATTTGGAAGCAAATTCACCAGTTGTTACCCAATCCGCTGCGTGGTATTTTACACAAGGACAAGCGGATGTAGCTCAGGGAAATGCTCCTTCGACATCGGTTTCAAATTTTACGGCTTCGAATAATTTATTGGTATACCGTCTATCCCACCCGATTTGTGGATTTACGTATGATACGTTAAAAATACAAGTGAATAACTGTGAGTCTGATGATATTGTGATCCCAACGATTATCACGCCAAATTTTGATGGGAAAAATGATTTATTTGTGGTCATTAATTTGAATGAATTGTATCCAGATTGTGAGGTTTCAATTGTAAACAGATGGGGATCTAAAGTATATGATTCCAAAGGATATGCAAATCCATGGGATGGAACAAATGATGGAGAACCGCTTCCTTCCGGAACCTATTTTTATAAAATTCAGTTGAATGACGCAGAAGAACGCGTTTATACAGGTCCTATTTCAATCATCCGCTAAACTACTGAAACATGAAAAAGATTAGAATTTATACTTGGTTGATTGCACTTTCATTTCCAATTTCAATGAGAGTAAATGCACAACAAGAGGCTCAATTTGCTAACGTAGTGAACAATCCATATATTTTCAACCCAGCTGCGGGAGGAATGTATGATTTGATGCAATTGGATTTAGGATACCGAAATCAGTGGTTGGCATCAACTGGAAACCCACGTACCATGTTTTTGACGGGACATTCACAAATTCGCATTGGCAAATCAGGTGGAAACGTATTACAAGAATTCAATACGAAAGGCGATAATCTGTACGAAGGACCAGTTAGAACGATTGGTAAAATGAAACATATCGTCGGAGGTAAATTTATGACTGATGCGATTGGTCCTTTCCAAAAAACAAGTGTTCTCGCTAGTTATGCTTTTCATCTACCGTTGACAAAAACATTGAATGCTGGAGTGGGGCTAGGTTTTGGATGGGGTAATTTTCAAATCAATCCAAATGAAGCAAAATTGATTGAAGCAGATGATGTGGCTTTTCTTCAGTTCAATGGACAAGTTTCCAAGCAAAATGTATTGGATGTTCAATCTGGTTTGGTAGTTTACAGCGAGCGATTTTATCTGGGAATCAGTGGAACTCAATTGTTGAATAATACGTGGAATATTAATTCTATTGAAACTGGAAATACCTTAAATCGTCATTTATTTGTTGTTTCGTCTTACCGAATTCCGATTGAAGAAGAAGTACTCGATTTGGAACCTTTTGTTATTATCAAAGGCGTAAAGGGAAGTCCGATTTCTGCGGATATTGGTGCGAGAGCTCATTACAACAAATATATGTGGGGAGGTTTGCAATACCGCACAGGAAATTCATTTGCCGTTTCTTTTGGAATAAATGTGATGAAAAATTTCCATGTAGCCTATGCTTTTGGATATGGGGCAAAGAAGGTTCGTATGAGCAATGCTGGGACACATGAAATTCAATTGAGCTATTTGTTAGGAAAAAATCGTAATTTAGATAAAGAAATCAAACAAACTACTACAAACGAAAAGAAAACAAAATAGAGAATTTGGAAAATTCGTTTGATACCGTCACATCAGGACAGGTTGTTGATGTTGTAAGGCAATTTATGCGCAAATCATCGTATGCAGAGACGTATGAGGAAGTTTATTTTGCCTTAGCCGATGTGCTATCTTCTGCTTTTTCTTTACATCATTGTCAGATTTTTGAAGCAATCACTTCCAAAAAAGAATTGTTTTGCGTTTGTGAATACAAAAATGGAATTAAAATTCAGCCCGAATTTACTACAGTTCCATACAACAAAGGCCTTGAAGGTGAAGTGGCAATTGAGAAATTTTCACGTGTAGAATATTCCAATTCGATTCGTGTTTGTTCACCCATTTTATTTCATGGCGAATTATTAGGTGTCATTTGTTCTACGAATGAAGAAGAAATAGCTTTTTCACATGATTTACTTCAGATTTTTGATTTATTAGCTGAAATTTCGGCAAGCCTTTTGGTTCGAATTCGACAAAAACTCGAATTAGATGTTTTGCGTAATCAGTTAGAACGTCATTTAGAAGACAAGAAAATGGCATTGGAAGCAGCAATCGAAACGGTTTCAAGTCAGTTTTCGGAAATTAAATTTCAGCGTGACAAAAAAGAATATTTGCTTCGGGAAGTACATCACCGCGTAAACAATAACCTGCAACTTCTTTCAAGTGTGGTTAATTTATATTTGAATCATGGATTAACCAATTTGGAAACATTTCAAGAAATTCACCACCGAATTCAAAATCTTTCTGCCATACATTTGATTTTGTTGAAATCACTCGAACTAAGTTTTATTAGTGTCAAAGGATTTATCGAAGATTTAATTTCTTCATTGAGAAATAATTCACCTCGTTGTTATTTACAAATTGAATTCATTTCTGATCAACAAGTCGAAACGATGTCCATGGATACACTTGTTCCACTTGGAATGCTTTTGCACGAGTTGACTATGAGTTCGATTGCCATGCGAGCGAATGAAGACACGCCCGTTGTACTTGGTTTTATGTTGCGAAAATTAGATCAAAAAAACTGTCTTTTTCAGGTTGTTTCCTTAGAGAAAACGGCGAAGTTTAATGAACTAACAGAAGATTCACTTCAACATATTTTGATTCAAGCTTTGTGTGAACAATTAAATGGTGCCTTTCATCCGAAGAAAATAGATGAGTTATGGCATTTTCAATTTGAATTCAATTAAGTAGTTGGGCTTGGTCCTATTCTGGATAATCGACATGAGCTTAAAGCTTCGTTCATCATTTTCAGTTATCTTTGCCAAACATGAGTGAATCTTTCGGGAAAGCATATAAACTTTGTTCCAAGAAAAAACAACAATTTCTTTTTGAAGATAAAACGACCGTTAAGGCGTATCCTTTTTTGCTGCATTTTCGTTTGATGGAATTGGATTCAAACTCTCCATTTCAAGTGGTAGTTTCTGCGCCAAAACGCGTTTTCCGACGGGCCCATGATCGCAATTATGCGAAGCGTGTAATGCGTGAATTACTTCGTAAAAACAAAACACCTTTGGAGGATGTTTTATCTGAAAATAAGCAACAAATGGCTTTATTTTTGCTTCGCACTTCTTCGGAAGATATTCCGTTTGACATTTTAGAACGTAAATTCAATGCTTTGCTTGATAAATTAATTCAAGAACTCAAAACAAAATTGTAAATTCGAAACCAAATGCATTTTTCGATGAATCAACAAAATAATAAACTTAGTCGTCTAGCTAAAAAGAGCGTTTTAACTTTTGCTTTTTGGTGTTTTCTACTGCCGTCCACTTTTGCTCAATCCAACGGTTTTGAACACATCAAAGGGATGGAGTTGATGGATTTAATCTACCAACATTTGGAAATGTATTTTGTGGATGAACCTCAACCTGGGAAAATGTCGAAAGTGGCCATCGATGCCATGCTTAACGAGTTAGATCCCTACACCGTTTATTACCATGAATCAAACATGGAAGATTATCGTTTGATGACAACAGGTCAATATGGTGGAATTGGTGCTTTAATCCGAAAAATGGGAGATTACACGTACATCGCTGAACCGTATGAAGGCAAACCAGCTCAAAAAGCAGGTGTTTTAGCTGGAGATAAAATCTTATCCATTGATGGTAAAGACATGAAATCGAAAAACAGTGATGAGGTTTCGAGTGCACTTAAAGGTCCAAAAGGAACAACAATCCAAGTTCGGGTTTTACGCAATAACAAAGAGGAAAAGACGATTTCGATCACACGGGATGAAATTAAATTACCCGACGTACCTTATTCAGGGATGCTTGATAATCAAGTTGGATACATCAAGTTAAATAGTTTCACTGCTACAGCTGCATCGGATGTAAAGTCGGCATTTCTCACGCTAAAAGAGAAAGGAATGAACCAACTCGTGTTGGATCTTCGTGGAAACGGGGGTGGATTATTGATTGAGGCAGTGAAAATTGTCAACCTATTTGTCAAAAAAGGACAAGTAGTTGTTACCACGAAAGGCCGAATTCAAGATGAAAATCGCGTGTATAAAACAACAGAAAATCCACTTGATTTAGAAATTCCATTAGTTGTTTTGGTAGACGGTGGATCAGCATCTGCAAGTGAAATTGTTGCCGGAAGTTTACAAGATTTGGACCGTGCAGTGATTGTGGGTCAAACATCTTTTGGAAAAGGATTGGTGCAACGTACATTTGATTTGAAGTATGGTTCTAAAGTGAAAATAACGATTGCGAAATACTACACTCCTTCCGGAAGATGTGTTCAAAAATTAGAATATTACGAAAAAGCGGAAGGTGAAAGACCAAAAGAAATTCCAGATTCATTAATTAAAATATTCAAAACGGAAAATGGTCGTGAAGTGATTGACGGTCGTGGAATTGAACCAGATCTTCAAGTTGAAACACGCGAATACAGCCGATTGACAGCGATGTTGGTCGTTAATAATTTGATATTTAACTACGCAACAGATTATTATTTTTCGCATCCATCTATTCCAGAGGCGGGTACATTTTCATTGAGTGATGCTGATTATGAAAAATTCAAGCAAATGGCATTGCGAGATACGTTTAATTATTCCACTGCATCAGAAGAAATGTTGAAGCGCATGCGTAAAACGGCTGAAACGGAAGGGTATTTTGAAGATTCGAAATCGGAATACGAAGCTTTGATGAAAATGGTAACTCCATCCAAAGAACGGGATTTAGAAAAATTCAAAGCCGAAATCAAGGAAGTGCTTGAAAATGAAATTATTTCACGCTATTACTTTCAAAATGGTAGAACCATTGATGCTTTTCGTTACGATGAGGAATTGAAGCGGGCAAAAGAAGTTTTGAAAAACAAACAGGAGTACAACACTATTTTGAAAAAATAAGCGTTAAAGTCGTAAACTACGGCATCTATGAGTGATTCCAACCGACGGGAAAAGGTATTTCGTATTCTTTATTTTATTGGATTAATCGCCTTTGTGATTGGTTTACCGCTGAACAAAGTAGTTTTGTCTTTGTCTTCTTTATGGCTCATAGCAATAACACTTATCCGCGGAAATTGGAAAACGGTTTGGCTACAATGGAAACAAACGAGATGGCTTAAGCTTCTTTTCCTTTTCTTTTGTTGGTATTTAATTTCCTTGTTTTGGTCTCATGATTTATCATTTGCTTGGAAAGATTTACAAATCAAAGCGCCTTTTTTCTTGTTACCTTTTGTTTTTGTCGCCCATCCTTTTTTAACATCAAAAGAAAGCCGTTTGATTTTGACCATTTACACCTTTGTGATGGCTTTGATTGCTCTGATAAATTGGGGATTCTATCATCAATGGTGGGGAAATAAAACGTATGATGATATTCGAGGAATGTCTTTGTTTATTAGCCATGTTCGCTTTTCGTTGATGATCACTTTGGCATGGGCAATTTCTTGGTATTTTGTCTTTACAAACTCAAAATCATTAACTCGATTAGTCTTTTTTTTCTTAGCAATTGGTTTTACTTTATATGCCTATTATGCACAAGTGTTAAGCGGAATTCTAACCATGATTGGGGTGTTTTCATTTGGACTTTTTTATGTCTACAAGCAAACTGAATTAAAATCAATCAAATGGGTGATTTGGATAATAACTATTTGTGGATTAGGATTGTTCAGTGCTGGTTTGGTTTATTTCTTTCAACCCGAAAAATGCAAGATAGATTTAACGGATCGACCTGAATTTACAGCTGAAGGAAATCCTTATTATTATGATGCTTCATTCGTTTATCTAGAAAATGGCTACCCGATTTATTGGTTTATCAATACAGAGGAATTACGAAGAGAATGGAACAAACGGGCTTCGATACCTTTGGATTCATTAGATAAGAAAGGGCAACCGCTTCATGGTACTGTTTTGCGCTACATGACTTCCAAAGGATTGAGAAAGGATGCAATTGGTGTTCAACAATTAAATTCGACAGACATTCAACGAATCGAGGCGGGAATTCCTTCTGTGGTGTATGGTAAAACGGGAATTTGGAATCGCATTCGTGGTTTAAAAACAGAATTCAAAAATCAACATGATCCAAATGGGCATAGTTTGTTACAACGATTGGAATATTGGAAATCGGGTTGGCAAATCTGGCAAAAGCATTTTGTTTTTGGCGTTGGTATTGGAGATGTTCAACAACAATTTGATCAAGTTTATCGTCAAAATAACAGTTTATTACATGCTGCTAACCGCTTACGGACACATCAACAATTTTTGACAATTGCTATTTCAACAGGATTAATTGGTCTTCTCATTTTTGTTGTTTTTTGGATAAGCTGGCTTCGGTCAGCAACAAGTTCGAATCGTTTTTTAACAGTAGCTTCAGGGATAATTTGTCTGCTTTCTTTCCTAGTAGAAGATACCTTGGAAACACAAATGGGAGTTGCTTTCGTTGTTTTTTGTTTGCTGTTTACTTCTCTTTTTGATCTTTCCAAGAAAGAAATTTCCTCATGAAAATTGAATTGTGTACAGCTTCGATAGAGGCATTGGAGTTTGCTTTCGCTCATTCAAACTTGATTCATCGTATTGAATTGTGTCAAAATTTAGATCAAGGAGGAACAACGCCTTCTTTGGCTTGGATCGAAATAGCGAGTAAACAAATCGAAACACATGTTTTGATACGACCAAGACCTGGGGATTTTATTTATTCTACAAGCGAAAAAAAGATTCAATTGTTAGACATGGAACGGGCATTGAATGCTGGTGCAAGTGGTTTGGTTGTTGGTGCTCAAAAGCAATCGGGTGAGCTAGATCGCGATTTTATGGAAGAAATTGTTCGTCTATTTCCTTCGATACCGTTTACGTTTCATCGTGCGATAGACTTAATTCCTGATTGGGAAGATGCGTTTACGTTTTTACTTGAATTGGGCTTTCATCGTGTTTTAACTTCGGGTCAAGCTGCAACTTGTGAAGCGGGAACGGATACCTTACTCAAAATGAAGAAACAACTTTCAGGTCAAATGGAATTAATGCTTGGTGGTGGAATCACGAAGTTAAATGTCCGACAATTATGTCAACAAATTCAGCCAGATTCGATTCATTTTTCGGGTACATCTCTTCAAAAACAAGCAGAAAAGACTTTGTTTGAAACTACAACTTTGTCATTTGATGCAAGCAAAGCATTGGAAATTATTTCCGAAATCGAAAAATTGTGAATTGAAATTTGAATATAGACTAAGATGCTACGAAGTCAATCGAATTCATGTTAATAATTCTCCAAATAAAATATCTCGTATTCACCTAGTTTTCGTGTTTCGAAAAGGGTTTGCATGTTCTGCTGTGAAATGGAAATAATTTTAGATTTATTCAAATCTAACAAATGTTTACGGGTATCTTTAAATACTTTCATGTATCGTTCCGCATCCATTTCAGAAAAACCTTTGACAGCAATTACATTTTTATTGTCGCCATAGATTTTGGATGAAGTATTTAATTTGTCACGACTGAAAAATTCTTTGTTGAAATCAGCTACTTTCGATTTAGCTAAACTTGCACTTTCTTTATCATCCAAGAAAATAATGATCCAATGTTCTTTGTTTTCTTCGTATTTGAAAATGGATTTTTTACTAAAATCAACTGCGATGTTGGCAGAATATCCATTTTTGATAATGTCCAACATTTCTTTTGCTTTTGCATCTTCGGGTGTCCCTGGATATTCCGTAGTGACCTGTGTTAAAACGGGAATTAAAGGTTGTTTATCCGTACTCGTTTGACCCAATGAAAGTGCTTTCAAAAGCATGTATTTGGAACGATATGGGTTTTCTTTTTCTTTTTCAATTACTTCATCCGCTTTATAAATAACGGGATAATACAAACCTCTGTTGTATCGATCTAAGTAATTGATGTATTCTTGTTCGGCTAAGGCTTCAATTTCTTTTCGTTTGATAAAATAGTTCGGGTCACGCAAATATTTGGCATAATCGGAACTTGGGTAATAGGTCAAAATGTAATTTTTTTGTTCAGTAGCTTTTACGGCATCACCTTTTTCATGAATTTTGTAGATTTGGTAAGAAGCAAGCAAATTAAATTCCGATTCGTATTTACGATCCAAGATTTGTTTGAATTGTTTCTCCGCATAGGAAGGTTCATTTAACTGATCTTTGTAAATGATTCCCGCATCGTACAAGGCACTTACTAATCGGTCATTGGATGCTTTTATCGCTGAATCTCCAACAGGAAGTTTTGCAAGCAAGGCTTCGGGTGTTAAGCTATCTTTTTTGGGCGCATTGACAATGGGTTGATTGGTTTCAGGATCAATTTCCGACCCTGCGGTATTTGCATCCACGATTTTATCACTTCTTCGCCAGTTGTCTTCATTTTCACGTTGTCCCCATTGTTTGCGGAATTCATTGAAGCCATCAGCGCGGTTTTTGGCATTGTTCCAATACCATTTTCCTCCCGATTGATTTTGATTCAAAGCAGCTTGCACACTCTGTAATTCTTGCAGTTTTTTGGCTTCTTGTCGCTTGCGGATTTCTTCGTCTTCTTTGATTTTTTTAATCAATTTTTCGGCAAAATCTTTTTGCTCAGAAGGGGACATTTGTGCAATGCGCTGAACACTGTCTTCGTATTGAGCGGTTTCAACCGCTTTCACTAAGTCTAATAATTTAGTGGCTTTGTTCTTTATCGCTTCAGCATTTGGATAGCGCTCTGGAATCACTTTGGCACAACTGTCGTAGTATTTTTGAGCACGAATGTAATCGCGATCTGCAAACGTAATATCTCCCAAACGTTCGTACGATTTTCCTTTTTGCTTTGCGTTAGAAATAGAATAGAATGTTGATTTATGCAAATATTCAATACCCTTTTCTTTGTTTCCTTCTTGGAAAGCAATGTCTGCTAAAGCATAATATATTTGGTCTTTGAATTCCGCATTTTTTTGGTCGCGGAGCATTTTTTCGAATTCTTTTTTGATTTTATCATCTCCACCCATAAATGCTCGTTTGATACGTGCATTGAACGCCATTTCAAATGGCGCATTGTTTTTGATTGATTTGGTAAAGTGTTCTTTCGCTTCTACATTCGAGCCCTTTTCGGCATAAAGTTGTCCCAAAATAAAGTGTACACGGGCTTTTTCAGCTTTCTTTTTGGTGTGTTTTAGGGATTCTTCTAAATATTTGATCCCGTTATCCAAGTCATTTTTCCGCAAAGCTAAATCTGCTTTCGTTTTTTCAAGATCAAAACGAATGGATTTTGGAAATTCAACGTGCTTGTTTTCTTCTTCTTCCTTCTTTTTACGCTTTTTACTTTTTCTTGTTTTCTTTTTCTTCTTTTTATTACCTTCTTCTTTCTCTTTTTTGAATATTTTTTTCTTTGATTGATCGATAAAGTCTTGTTCTTCTGCTGCTTTGCTTAGTGCGTCTAAATTGAACTGTGCCTTGGAATATTGTTTCGTTTCGATCTCTGCTTTGGCAATCCACAAAGTAGCGATGTAATTGGAAGGGTCTTTACCAAAAAATCTTCGAACGAATTCCAGATTTTTAATCGATCCATCGTAATCTCTTCGGTAATAATTGGCTACTCCAATCGTTGTCCAGTTTTCATCAATCCATCGGTTGTATTCCGCTTTCTTTTTTCCGTAATTTTCAGCGCTAGGCATCGCATGATTGGTTATCACTTTCGTACATTTTACGATTGCTGTGTCAATGGCTGGATATAAACCCAAAACTTCTTCGTTATTGGGTAATGGATTGATTGGTAAAAGCGAATCAAAATTTTCTTTGCGAGAACTCCGGTAAGTTTTCATCGACATATTCAACAATTCTGTCGCATTGAAATATCCGTTGTAACGAGCTGTAGTACTGTGATAAGTACGATTAATCAACGTGTTCTTATCCGTTGAACATGCAAAAAGAAGCAAGATAAATGCTCCCCAAAGTCCGATTTTATGTGTCAATTTCATGTATAAAAAAGTAGCTATCGCTGCTGTTTTTGAATCGTTTTCTAATCTTGATTGATAGAAGTATAACTCCTAAATTTAGGAATAACTCCAAAAAAGCAAATTTATTTTAAATTAGCCATTTAATTGACTTTTTTTCCAATTATTTCCTATTTGAAATCGTTTTTTTAATAGGAATGATCAAACAAATCTTATTCTTTTGATTGTTTGATCTGAATATCCATTTGTAATGTTGGAATTTGTATGCCATATTGTCGAAATAAGCGATCTATTTCAAAACGGATATCCGACTTATAATTGGATGCTTCCCAGCCTTGATCTGCCCAGAAAAGTAACTCTAGTTCAATTCCATTTGTTCCAAAATTTTTCAATCGAACTTGAATGGGTTCGTTTTTTTTCACTTTTGGGTGTGACAATGCTGCTTGTTTTAACAATTGGGAAGCCAATTCTGTATCTGAACCATATTTAACTGTTATTGGTATTAAAAATCGAGTTAAGTCAGATCCGTGATTCCAGTTTTCGATGTATTCTTGCGTCAATTTGGCATTGGGAATCATCAATACATTTCCGTCTCTGGTTTCAATTTGTGTGGTTCGAACATTGATTTTCAATATTTTTGCTACAATGGGTTCCTTGAATTTTGAATCTTGCAATTCAATTACATCACCAATTTTCAATGTACCTTCAAACAACAAAACTAAACCTGAAAGCATGTCTTTGAATACATCCTGTAAGCCCAATCCCAAACCAACCAACAAGGCTGCAGATCCACCTAAAAATAGTTTTAGATTGATGTTTAACGTTTCTAGTATGAGGTAAAATGTGAATATGTAGATGATGTATTTGCTAACTTGAATGTATACAAATTCTGTACTTGGGTTGTAATCAGCCTCTTTTCGGAATTTTTTGTTGAAATAAAGTTTCAATAAATTTACGAGGATCCGAGCACCCAAATACCAGCCAATCACCAGTATGATTTGCAAGATAGATAAATCAAATTTTCGTGTATCGATGACCAAATAGTCTAGAAAATCGGAAAATGTGATGTTTTCATTGTTGATTCGAAAACTGAGAATTGAAACATAAATAGTAAGAATGTAAATGCTTTGACTCAACAAGCGAAGCCATGTTTCTTTTCGCCCTTCTAATCGGATGTTTTGTGTGCGTAAATACCTTTTTAATGATCGATGTATCGTTCGACGCAACCCAATTGAAACAATGATAATCACCAATAATGCCAGTAAGTTCCACAAGCAAACCTTGAATGGGCCTAACTCAAATAATGTATAACTGAACATATTGTTTTTTTACAAAGGTATGTCTCGATTCAGAATCTTATACTTCTTGCTGGAAAAGCTATTAACATTTCATTTTTAAAATGTAGCATCCACTTCAAACTCCATATCTTCATTCGAAACGGGATGTTTGAAAGTTAGTTTTCCTGCGTGTAAATGAAGTCGATTGGCTTTTTTTCCATACAAATCATCGCCAACAATCGATGCGTTCAATCCATCTGGATGTGAGGCGTGAACGCGCAACTGATGTGTTCGCCCAGTGATTGGATAAAAGTATACGCGCGTTTTTCCATTTTCTTCGGATATTTTTTCCCATTTGGTCCAAGCGTGTTTTCCATGTTCAAAATCAACTAATTGTCTTGGGCGATCATCCAAATCGACCCGAAGTGGTAATTTAATTTCTCCATGTTCTTCTGTCAGAATTCCATCGAGTAGGGCAGTATATCTTTTTTTGACAAAACGTCGGGTAAATTGTCGCTGTAATTTTTCATGTGCTTCTTTGTTCTTGGCTAAAACCATGATTCCAGATGTTGACATGTCTAAGCGATGAACAATCAATGGTCCTGCATCTGGATAACGAGCACGGATTCGTTCGTAGACAGAATCAACGATGTTTTTCCCAGGAACAGATAGAAACTCTTCGGGTTTGTTGACCACCAAAATATCGGCATCTTCATAGATGATTGGAAGTTGTTTTCCATCTGCGGGGTTTTCCAACATCGGATTTGGATCAACTTCTAATCCACCGAGCATGTGAGTTAAAATGGGTTCACATTTTCCTCGGCAAGCGGGATAAAAATGGGCGTGTTTCCGAATTTCTGATTTGGGTGATTCTCCCCACCAAAATTCAGCTAAAGCAATGGGTTGAAGTTTATTTTTGTAAGCGAAGTGGAGCAATTTTGGTGCTGCACATTCTCCTGATCCTGCTGGTGGTTTTTTGTCCGTTGTATGCTCAAATATTGCATGGAGACTTTTTAATTCTCCGCGTTGATTTAAAAAGGAATATTCTTCAAAAATTCGTTGCTGTAGGTGCGACGATTTCTCTTTGCGTTCTAGCTTTAGTTCATGGATTTTATCTGTCCAACGGGCAACTTCTATTTCTTTTTCAAGATTGGCATTTTTCCAAAATTCAATGCGGTCTTTCAAATAATACTGTTCACGTATACTTGCTTGTCGTAATTGTTCGAGTTCAGATTCAGCATTTTCGTTGGAAATGGTAGAACGAAGTTGTTTGCGTTTCTTTTTCTGTTCTTTAATTTCTGCTTTTAACTGTTGAATTTCATTTTCGCCAGCTAACTTGGTTTCTCTTTGATTGATTAAGGCTTGTAAATAATGCGAGTCATTCTCCCACTTTTCAATTTCATCATTGATGGCTGAAATTACTTTTTCTCCCTCTCGAAAAAAACCATGTTCTTCGAGAATGTCAAATACGGGAGGTACAAAAAGTGGATGGTGATTTATTCCTGCTAATTTTCCGGAAAAAGCAGCCAAATAGCCAAGTTCATTTTCTTGGTTTCTGACAACTAAAACGCCAAACATTTTTCCAATCACCAAACCGGATGCATCCGTTTCTAAACCAAAATTATGATCCCAAGTAGCCTCCTCTTGTATGTAAGTTTGCAATTCATTGGCTGCAAGAACGGCTATGGGATGGGGTTCGTAATAAAATGGAAACGTAAATTTTTCAGGCAAAGATATGGTTGATATATCTTGTTTAAATCGTATAAAAAAAGTGCTTGAATTCTTGTTTTCCATCGCATGCAAAAGTAGACCAAATAATGGAATTTATGCGAATTTTTCAAACCAAGCTATTCAACCTTCAGCACTTCTTTGTACCGACTTAATGCTCTTTCTCGTGCAAAAGTATGTTCTACAATAGGCTTCGGATAATTTGCTGTGCCGTATTCGGGTACCCATTTTTTTACGTATTTCCACTGTGGGTCGAATTTTGTTAATTGACTGGTTGGATTAAATATCCGAAAATAGGGTGCTGCATCGCATCCAGATCCTGCCGCCCATTGCCAGCCGCCAGCATTGCTTGCCAATTCAAAATCCAATAATTTTTCAGCAAAATACCGCTCGCCCAATCGCCAATCTAAAAGCAAATGTTTGGTTAAAAAACTAGCAACTACCATACGAACTCGGTTGTGCATGTGTCCGGTTTGATTCAATTCGCGCATACCTGCATCTACCAAGGGATAGCCTGTTTTACCTTCGCACCATGCTTGAAAATGGGTGTCATTCTTCTCCCACTGAATGCGATCATATATCGGTCTAAATGCGTTTTGAGCTGAATGTGGGAAATAAAATAAAATCATTTGATAGAAATCACGCCAGATTAATTCGTTCAGGTATTTTTCGTTTTGCTGCATCGCGAATCGGGTTAATTCTCGAATGCTGATTGTTCCAAAACGCAAATGAACACTTAATTTCGATGTTCCTTCAATTGATGGAATGTCGCGCGTTTCGTGGTACTTACTGACAATGCTTTTTGAAAAGTCTCGGGATGGAAATGAAACTTTTTGTGTAGTTTCAAATCCCATGAATTCCAGACTAGGCAAGTCTGATTTTTCTTTTATTTTGATTAAATTTTGCGAATAAGAATTGTTTGGATACGGTTTTATGTAGAAATCTGTCAATTTTTCTTTCCATCTTCGCATGTAGGGTGTAAACACAGTGTACGGATTTCCATCTGCTTTCAACACTTCGTTTTTTTCAAAAATAACGTGGTCTTTTGCGCCAATAAATTCGCAAGCGCTTTCTTTCAAAAGTTGATGAATCGTTTTGTCTCGCTCCAAAGCATACGGCTCGTAGTCACGGTTTGTAAAAACAGCTTGAACATTCCATTTTTTAGCCAATTCAGTGACAAGTTCTATTGGATTTCCGTAAAAAACATGTAAATCACTTCCGAGTTGATTGTATTCCGTTTTGAGTCGTTCAATTTCTTGATGAATGAATAAAACCCGTTGGTCGTCTTTGGGTAAATTCGATAAAATACGTTGATCAAAAATGAAAATGGGAATAACTTCGCTACTTTGTTTACAAGCTTTATACAATCCAGCATTATCGTGCAAACGCAAGTCGCGTCGGTGCCAAAAAAGGGCTTTTTTCATGTTAAATTTGTTCGAGGTTTTTATCTGGTTTAGCGTACGAAAAACGAGCTATCTTTTGAGTTTTGTAATACGAATCGAGTCCACTGATCGCCACGTTGTTCATTTGTTCATGATGAATAAAACCGTCTTTGGAAAGTACATCTTTGTTTCTCAAGTAGATGGCCATAATTTCACCAACAACCAAAATGGTATCATTGCTCATTATTCGGATATTTTCAACCCATTTTACAGCAATTTGTAAGTGAGATTCACCAACAAATGGAGCTTTAAAATCATCGTGATAGATAGGCGTAAGTTGCGTTGCTTCAAACTCACTTTTTCCTTCTGGATAACGCGCCGCTGTTTGGTGTGCTTGTTCGATCATGTCTTCTCGAATGGCATTGATGGTGTAGAATCCTGTTTCCATCAAATTTTCTAACGTATGTCTGTCAACCGATGCGGGTCTTTGGATGAAACCAATCAACGGCGGATTTGCTCCAATGTGCATAACAGAGTTAAAAATGGCCAAATTTTCTATACCATGAATCGATCTCGTGCCAATTAAATTCGCTGATTTGAACCCATGAATGGAGTTGATTAAATTGATGCGGTAGTTTTTTTCCATGGCATCAATCTCACTTCGTAGAATGACTTTTGATTTCGACATAGTTATTGAAATCTAAAATGAATTATTATTTTCCGTTGTAAAATACACTATTTCGTTCTGTTTCCCATAAGCGAATTTCTAATTCATACTGATTTTCAATTCGTTTGCGTAGTTTGTTCCAAATCACGAAGGCAATGTTTTCAGCAGTTGGAATCAAGTTTGCAAATTCAGGACAATCCAAATTCAAATTTCGGTGATCAAATGCTTCTGCAACTTCATCACGTATGATATCACTTAGAATTTTTAAATCATAAACGTATCCAGTTTCCGGATTGATTGACCCGTCCAACCAAACTTCGAGTACGTAGTTGTGTCCGTGATAATTCGGATTGTTACATTTCCCAAAAACGCGTTCGTTGGTCGCTTCGTCCCATGTTGGATTAAACAGGCGATGTGCTGCATTAAATGTTTCTCTTCTACAAACTTTCATGTGTAAATTTCTTTTTTGTGTATGATGTAAATTCTGTGTGTTGTATAATTTCTTTGAACCAAAAGGTGAATTGTTCCGGATTTTGCTCGACTTCTTGTTCTAAATCTGCGAGTTGTATCCATCGGTAAGCTTGCACTTCTTCTGGGTTTGGATTCACTTCTCCATCATAATATCCAATGAGTACGTGATCCAATTCATGTTCCGATAGATTGTTTTCCAAAGGAGTGAAATAAACGAAGTGATAAAGTGGTTTTATTTCACAGCTAAATCCCATTTCTTCTTGAAGTCGTCTTTTGGCAGCCATCTCGATTGATTCTCCCGGACGAGGATGCGAACAACAAGTATTTGTCCACAAATTTCTTGAATGATATTTGTTTCTTGCACGTTGCTGAAGTAAAATCTCACCCTGTTGGTTGATGCAAATCACCGAAAACGCTCGATGTAACAAGCCTTTTTCATGTGCTTCCAATTTTTCCATCTGACCGATTTCGAGATCATTGGAATCGACCAGTATGACAAATTCGTTTTGCATCAAATTAAATTCAAATTGTGACGGAGGTACGAAAATACAAATAATCGGTATTTTTTGTTGTTTGGTATGCGTACACGTTCATTCAAAATAATTTCTGGAGATGTTCCTTTTATTTTTTTGAATAGTTTGTAATAGTAAATGTACGCCATATATACTCCGAATCGAGCGTCTTTGGGTAATTTTTTAATTCCCTCATATCCAGCTTTAAAATCGATTTCAATGTCTTTTTCAATTTCTTTTTTTACTGTTTCATTGAATTCATTCAAGTCAATTCCTGGAAAATATGTTCTTCCTAATTCATGGTAGTCGGCTTTCAAATCACGTAAAAAATTGATTTTTTGAAAAGCGGAGCCCAATTTCATGGCAGAATCTTTCAGTTCATTGTATTTATCTTCTTCACCACGAACAAAAATTTTCAAGCACATCAAACCCACTACTTCTGCAGATCCAAGAATGTATTGCTCGTATTTGTTTTGGTCATACGCATGTTTTTCCAAATCCATTTCCATGGATTGGAGGAAAGTTTCGATCAAATCCAAGGGAATGCGGTATTCGTTCACAGCCCATTGAAAACTGTTTAGAATAGGATTCAAGGAAATTCCTTGATCTATCGCCTGATACGTTTGTTTTTTGAAATCGATCAACAAAGCTTCTTTGTCGAATCCATGAAATGAATCTACAATCTCATCCGCAAATCGGACAAATCCATAAACAGCATAGATTGCTTGATGCAAATCTTTGTGTAAAAAACTAATTCCAAGCGAAAAAGAAGTACTGTACCGCTTTGTGGTCATCATACTCATCTCGTGAGAAAGGGTATCAAATATTTGTTTCATTTCGATTCGTTTTAGTTTGATTATTAAATGGATTTAAGGACTTCTTTTGCAACTACTTCTCCTGAAATAATTGACGGTGGAACGCCTGGTCCTGGAACTGTCAATTGACCTGTATAGAACAAGTTTTCTAAATTTTTGTTCTTTAAACTTGGCTTTAATATGGCTGTTTGTTTCAGTGTGTTCGCTAAACCATACGCATTTCCTTTAAACGCGTTGTAGTCTTTTTTGAAATCATCAATGCAATAACTCCGTTTGTAAACGATGTGCTCTTTGATGGAAGTTCCCGTATGTTTTTCCAAGCGGTTGAGTAAAATATCTAAATATTCTTCCCGTTTTTCTTCTGAATCCTGAAGATTTGGTGCAAGTGGAACAAGTAAAAATAGATTTTCGTGTCCTTCAGGGGCAACACTCGAATCTGTTTTAGAAGGACAACTTACATAAAACAATGGAGCACTTGGCCAACTTGGATTTTGATAAATTTCACTGGCATGTTGCTTGAAAGGTTTATCGAAAAATAGATTGTGGTGTAATAAATTATCTACTTTTTTATTAATCCCTAAATAAAACAATAAACTCGAAGGCGCCATGGAGCGAGAGTCCCAATACTTATCGGAATAATTGGCGTATCCGTTGATTAATTTTTTATCCGTATGATGATAATCCGCACCAGAAACAACAATGTCTGTATCCCAGATATCTGTAGTTGTTTTGGCTGAAACAATTTTTTTGTTCGAATAATTAAAACCAGTTACTTCTTGATTCGTTTTAATTTTCACACCTTGTTCCCGTGCAATTTTTTCAAAAGCTTCAATGATATTAAACATTCCTCCTTGTGGATACCACGTTCCAAGTTGGATATCGGCATAATTCATTAATGAATAAAGAGCGGGTGTTTTTTCAGGGACATCACCTAAGAATAGAATTGGGAATTCTAAAAGTGAAAGAATTTTTGGATGTGAAAAATACTTACGGATGTATCCTGAAAAGTTAGAAAACAAATGCATTTTCATCATTCCTTTCGCAATGCGCATGTCAATGAATTCAGTCCATTTCAAACTAGGCTTGTGAACCAAGTCATTCATTCCAACTTCGTATTTGTAGGCTGCTTCTGCTAGAAATTTTTTCAATTTTAGAGAACTTCCTGGCTCCAAAGATTCAAACAAAGCAAACATTTCTTCCATGTTAGCTGGAATATCAGTATGGGTTTCATCTTCCCAGAAAACGCGGTAAGATGGATCTAAGCGAATTAAATCATAATAATCACTGGTAGTGTGACCGAATTGTTGATAAAAACGCTCGAATACATCGGGCATCCAATACCAACTTGGTCCCATGTCAAAAACAAAACCATCGTCTGTTTTGAATTGGCGAGCTCGTCCTCCAATGGTTGGATTTTTTTCGAGAATGGTTACATCATGACCTGCTTTTGCTAAAAAGCTTGCACATGCCAAGCTGGACACGCCAGAACCTAATAAGGTGATTTTTTTTTGCATTAGTTTGCGCTAAATTGATAATCGGGTAACAAATCCATTAATTTTTTTCGAGCGATAAAAATTCGACTCTTCACAGTTCCAATCGGAATCCCAAGTTGATCCGCTATTTCTTTGTATTTGAAACCTTCGAAATGCATCTGAAATGGAGTTCTATATTCATCTCCTAATTTACGGATTTGTTTCGTTAATTCTTTCCCCAACATGTAATTTGTTGGATTTTCATCATTGTTGTTTGCATTTGTCAATAAATACAGCTCTTTGGAATGATCAAAGATGGCACCTGATTTTACCTTTCTTCTGTATTGATTGATGAAAATGTTGCGCATGATTGTAAATACCCATGCTTTGAAATTTGTCTGCGGTGTGTAATATTCACGATATACAATTGCCTTAAGC
>CAYRMV010000017.1:0-37949 GCA_964425255.1 uncultured Flavobacteriales bacterium | reverse complement strand
ACGCTCTGGTAAATTGTAATCAACTTGGATGGTTCCCAACTGCCACTCACGACCCAATGCATCTTGCACCATGAAATCGAGTTTCGGTCCGTAGAAAGCAGCTTCTCCGTATTCAACAACGGTTGGCAAGCCTTTTTCAGCAGCCGCTTCGATGATAGCACCTTCTGCTTTTTCCCAGTTTTCGTCAGAACCAATATATTTGGTTGGATTCTCAGGATCACGCAACGAAATTTGTGCTTTGAAATTTTGGAAATCGAGTGTTTTGAAAATATATAAAACTAAGTCGATTACTTTCTTAAACTCTTCTTTTACTTGGTCTTGTGTACAGAAAATATGTGCGTCATCCTGTGTAAACCCTCGCACACGTGTCAATCCATGTAATTCACCACTTTGCTCATAGCGATATACTGTTCCAAATTCGGCAAAACGAGCTGGTAAATCCTTGTACGATCGTGGTTTCGACTTGAAAATCTCGCAGTGGTGAGGACAATTCATCGGTTTCAACAAAAATTCTTCGTTGACATCCGGCGTTTTAATCGGTTGAAATGAATCTGCTCCATATTTTTCGTAATGTCCTGAAGTCACATACAATTCTTTACTTCCAATGTGCGGCGTGATCACTTGCTCGTATCCCGACTTACGTTGTGCTTTTTTCAAAAAGTTCTCCAAGCGTTCTCGCAATGCGGCTCCTTTTGGCAACCAAAGAGGCAAACCTTGACCAACACGCTGAGAAAAAGTAAATAATTCAAGTTCCTTCCCTAATTTTCGGTGGTCTCGACGTTTCGCTTCTTCTAATTTTTCCAAATGCTCAGTCAATTCAGCTTGCTTTGGAAAAGTGATTCCGTAGATGCGAGTCAACTGTTTGTTTTTCTCATCTCCACGCCAATATGCTCCTGCAATGGAAAGTAATTTTACCGCTTTAATTGGAGAAGAATCTGGAATATGAGGTCCACGACATAAGTCGGTGAAATTTCCTTGCGTGTAGAAAGTAATATCACCATCGTTTAAACCTTCTAATAATTCTAGTTTATATGGATCATTTTTCTCTTGAAAATAAGCAACTGCTTCCGCTTTGGAAATTTCTTTTCGAACAAAAGTCAATTTTTGCTTCGCCAATTCTTTCATTTTTTGCTCGATTTTTTCCAAATCTTCTTCTTTGAAAGAATAGTCCATGAAATCTACATCATAGTAAAAACCATTTGCTACTGGCGGACCAATTGCCAACTTAATTCCAGGATAATAAAATTCCAAGGCTTCCGCCATTAAGTGAGCAGAAGAGTGCCACATGGTTGATTTCCCTTCTGGATCGTTCCAGGTCAATAAACTCAATGTACAGTCGCCCGGTAAGGTTCGCGTTGCGTCCACAACCACGTTATTTACTTTGGCAGCCAACACATTTCTGGCTAAGCCTTCGGAGATACTAAGTGCTACATCCATGGCAGAAGCACCCGCATGAAATTCTTTTACCGAACCATCCGGTAGCGTTACTTTAATCATTGAATTTTAAATTTGATTGCAAAGATACGATTTTGAACAAATCGTGCTGTCAAGAAATTATTTGTTTCCGATCACCATCACCACACCTTCGTTTTTTTCTGAACCTTTGGTGATTTCATATTCGACAAAAACCCGCTTTAATCGTTCAACTTCAGGAACTTTCTTCCGGTAAGCAGCGTTTAAATCTTTGGAACTAACGGTGATGTTTTTGTCATTAATATTTTTCACTTCGTAAATAAGTGTTCGTTCTGATTCATCCATAGAATCATAGAAACGAAGATGAACGGGAACAGATGAAACCTTACCACTGAAAGCAAAAATATATTCAGACTCCATTAGAAGGAAAATCTCGACATTTTTAAACTGTGGCTTTTTAGTGATTTTGTAATAGGTTACACGAGATCCTTCAAAACGAGCGGGTTTGATTAAGTCTTTGAGTTCTTGTTTCAATGCATTAAGCTGATTATCGAGCACATTCGCTTGATCAGCAACCGTTGCAGAAATGAGCATTAAGAATGCAACAACGGCAAAAAAAACTAGTTTTATAGTCTTCATGTTTCTGTTTTTAGTTAGCTTCAACAATCCAATTACGAGTAGAACGAATTATTGATTTGAGTTTTCCCAACTCAGAGGAAGACAATTCCGGTGCATTTTTGTTCGGGTTGTTTCCTGCAACTTTAACAGAATCAAAGTTACGATATGTTTCGTCAATTTCCTTGAATTTACTGGTGATTTTATCAACATTAGCATCTTCATTCGGATAAGATTCGAGTCCTTTGATAATATTTTGAAGTAAAAACATTTGATCTGCAAGTGCTTGTGCAATATCACTACTTTTTGTCAATTGTGAATTTTCAGCACCCAAATACATTCCTTCTATCCACGCACCTGCAAACTGAATCAATGACATGTGTCGAAGATTATTGTCTTGCATATAACTTTCAGACTTTTCTTGAATTTCATAAATGAAAGTTTCAATATCTTCTTGCTTGGAAATACTTTGATCAAATTTTTGCATTAATTCTTTATCAGAAAAAATCACATCTAAACCCGATTTATTACCTAAATCTTGAATTACTTGAAAGAAATTTCTTGCATCTTGTGATTTCCCGTTCAAAGCGCAATAGGCTAAATCAGTTGAATAGACCCCTATATTTAACAATTGAGCCGTTTGAGTAGCATAGTTCGCTGCACGCTTTGTATCGCTCGTTTTTCCAGATTCATATTTTAATCCAGCAGCTTGGAAAGACTTGGCTAAACTGATAAATTGTGGTAAAACAAAGTCAAATTGTTCTGACACTTGCTTTTGTTTTTTGTCTTGTTCCTGTTCTACGTCATACTTTGGTGCGGTTTCTTCTTTACAAGCAGAAAAAAACACTAAAACACTTGATAGTATTAGAGAATATTGGATTTTAATCATAGTATTGACTGTTATTGATGGTGCAAAGTAACAAATAATTATCAAAATCAGCCCCCTATTCTGTTCGTTATTATTTTGTTACGAGCGGATTCTTGTTATAAAAACGAACGAAAAGTGTGTTTGGATTGCTTCATTGTCAAAAATTTCACAAATATTTCCTAATAACCTGATTTATATCAAGTATTATACTCGTGACTTTTTGTTATTTTTGCACGCTAAAACAAGAAGAATGACCCCAGTTTTTCATACACTTTCAATTGCAGACATTCGAAGAGAAACAGAAGATGCCGTTTCCATTGCTTTCGATATCCCAACTGACTTACGCAAGGAGTATCAGTTTACTGCAGGACAATATTTAACATTGCGAACGATCGTAGATGGTGAGGATATTCGTCGCTCCTATTCCCTTTGTTCAGCTCCGCATGAAAACGAATGGCGCGTAGCAGTAAAAGAAGTGGAGGGTGGAAAATTTTCAACTTTTGCAAACCGTGAATTGAAAATTGGCAATCAATTGGAAGTGATGACTCCAATGGGGAATTTCACAACACAACTGAACGCTTCCAATTCAAAGCAATATGTATTGTTTGCATCGGGTAGCGGTATTACACCGATTTTCTCTCTTGCAAAAGCAATTCTTCACGAAGAACCAAATAGTGAAGTTACCTTGTTTTATGGTAACAAAGGTTTTCATAGTATCATTTTCCGTGAAGAACTTGAAGCAATCAAAAATGAAAACATGAATCGCTTTCGAGTTGTTCATGTGCTTTCAAGAGAAAGTTTGGGTAACCAAATTCAAAAAGGAAGAATTGATGCTCCCAAATGTCAAGATTTACATCACGCATTTTTAAAAGATCAAACCATCGATGCTGTTTTTGTCTGTGGTCCAGAAGAAATGATTCACGCTGTGAAAGATACAATGGCTGAACTAGGTGTACAAGCAGATAAAATTCACTTTGAACTTTTCGGCACAACTGTAAAGAAAGTGGAAAAGAAAGCCGATGAACCAAACATTGTATCAAATGTACATGTTATCATTGATGGAGATACTTTAGACATTGCTTTGGAATCGCATGCTGAAAACATTCTCGATGCAGCACAAAAAGCGGGTGCAGATTTGCCTTTTGCTTGTAAGGGCGGGGTTTGTTGTACTTGCAAAGCAAAAGTTTTGGAAGGTACTGCTCGCATGGATGTAAATTATGCGTTGGAACCTGATGAAGTGGAAGCAGGTTACATTTTGACTTGTCAAGCGCATCCAACAAGTGAAAAATTGGTCGTTTCTTTTGACGATTAAGAAACATATACTATTTAGATTGAAACAATGAGTTTGTTCAAGAAATTATTCGGTAAATCAGAGGAAACCGAGACAAAAAAAGATAAAGGACCAAAAGGATTCAGCCTTTTAACTGTTCGTGAAGTGATTCATTTGACTGACGATGCGGTTCAAGTAACCTTTGAAATTCCAGCTGATAAAAAAAATGAATTTCAATTCATTCCTGGTCAGTATGTGAATCTTTCAGCTACGATTGAAGGAAATGAAGTTCGTCGTTCTTATTCAATTTGTTCTGCTCCAAACGAAGGTTTGGCGGTTGGAATCAAAAAAATCGAAGGAGGTTTGTTTTCCAGTTTTGCTAAAAATGAATTGACAACGGGAGATTCTTTGTACGTTTCCGCTCCACAGGGAAATTTTCAATACCAAGGAAAAGAAAAAACGATTGTCGCATTCGCTGCTGGAAGTGGAATTACACCCATTTTCTCCATCGCAAAATCACTTCCTTCGGATGCTAAGATGCACTTGTTTTATGGAAATCGTTTTGAAAAAACGGCCATGTTTCTCTCTGAAATCAGCTCATTGAATCAAGTTCAACTTCATGCGTATTTGTCTGGAGAACAAAAAGAAGGGTTTTCGGAAGGTCGATTGGACAAAAATGCAATTAGCGCAGCTATCAAAGCGGATTTGAATTTATTGAAAGCAGATGTTTACTACTTGTGTGGACCAGAAGAAATGATAGTTGCCGCTGTAGACGTACTCAAAATGTTTGGCGTTTCGAAAGAGAAAATCAAATTCGAATTATTTACAACACCTGTTCATTTAATCAGTGAACCCATTGTTGAATCAGGTGATTCATTCTCAGGAACGAGCAAAGTTACGGTCATTTTGGATGATGAAAAAATGAGTTTTTCGCTCAAAACAGATGGAAAAACCATTCTCGATGCAGTGAACAACGAAGGATACGATGCACCTTACTCTTGCCGTGGTGGTGTATGTTGTACTTGTCGTGCAAAAGTGTTGAAAGGATCCGCAAAAATGACTTTGAATTATTCCTTAACCGAGGAAGAAGTTCGAAATGGATATATTTTAACTTGTCAAGCTCACCCAACTTCTGAGGAAATCGTGATTTCGTATGATGCATAACACTTTTTTAATCGTTGGTGCGAGCCGTGGAATAGGATTTGAATTGGTTAAACAATTGATTCAAAACAAAGAAAATCAGGTAATCGCTTTGTCGCGAAATATTGAATCTTTATCCAAACTCAGCGGATTTGAAGGGAAATTAGAAATTTACCCCTTTGATTTGTCACAAAATAACGTGCGCGAATCATTGACAAAAATTTTGCAATCCGTTCCGAAAATTGATTTCATGATCAACAATGCGGGAAAATTGGTCAATAAGCCTTTTGAAGAAATTTCATCTGAAGAGATGTTGGAAAGTTACCAAGTAAATGTAATCGGTGTGATGCAAGCTGTTCAAGCGGTAGTTCCAAAAATGAAAGAAAACGGCGGACACATTGTCAACATCAGTTCGATGGGAGGATTTCAAGGAACGGTTAAATTTGCTGGACTTTCCTCCTATTCTACCTCCAAAGCTGCGGTGGTAAGTTTCACCGAATTATTTGCGGAAGAATACAAAGACACGAAAATCAAAATGAATTGTTTGTGCCTAGGTGCTGTTCAAACTGAAATGTTGGCTGAAGCCTTTCCGGGATATGAAGCTCCTGTTTCTCCAGAAGAAATGGCGCATTTTATTGTCGACTTCACTCAAAATGGACATCGATTCATGCATGGAAAAATCCTCCCTGTTTCATTGACTACACCTTGATTTTTACTTGAATTCCTATTGAGAATTATCGACAAAAATCTTACAAATTGAATTTCAACATATTTAAATTCAATGAATTATATTTTTTTTCACCAGCGATCTAACACTTCCATCCAAACATAAGGCAGTAAAAAAAGCAACAACAAACTCGCATAAAAAACGAACATGTTGAGGTAAAATTCGCTTGCCTTTCTATATAAATCGACAACAAACCAACTTTTGGCCTTATTTCGGAGTATTTTTCCCAAAAACAAAGGACTTGTCTTTACCATAGATGAAATCAGTAGATATAAACCTAAAACATCAATTTCATCAACAAAAAAAATGACAAAAAAATCGATCGGAACAAGGAAAAATGATAATAAAAAAATCCATGCGAACTCTTTGATCCCGAATCTTGGAGAGGAATATTAACAACCCGCATACAAAAACCCAACCACTTTTCGAAACATCATTTCGTTAGCTCATTTTCTATTGTAAAACTACAACTAATTTCCCAATCAAAATTTGAATATACCCTAATCAGGGTAGTCGATTCCCCCTCTTTATGGGATTGTGCAATCATTGAACACCCATTACTTTTGTCGTGCTTATTTAGATTAAATAAAAATAACATGAGAAAAAAGATACTTATCGCTTTCCTAGGAGGAGTTCAACTAGTAAACGCACAAGTTGCTGACTCCGTAAGTATGGGACCAGGTTATGCAAACAACATTTGGTATAGTTTAGCTAATGATGAACAAGGCACACAAGCTGCATCTAATTGGGATATTGCACTTGCAACTTCGTTTTCACCAAATGCTGCATTGACCACTTCCATTCGATTCAATGATAAAGTTGGAAAAATCTATGAAATTCCAGATTCGGATCCAAGTGATTTTGAAAATGCAGATACAGCAGGATTATCAACTTGGACTCCTCTATTCAACAGTGATTTGGATTGGGTTAGTGGCGCATTGAACAACACAACATCCCTTGGTCAAATGGATTATGGTTGGGGAAATTACAATACAGTCTCGCACAACATTGAAGCGAACCGCATATTTGTGATCAAATACAACGACGGTTCTGTCAAGAAATTTATCGTGAATCTGTTGACAACACAGGCGAAATACGAATTGATTTCTGCAAATTACGACAACACTAATGAATCAACTCAAGAAATTGATTTCTCGAATTATGGTTCTAAAAACTACATCTATTATCAATTTACTTCCAATACAGTGATCGATCGTGAGCCTGCATCAGCAAATTGGGATTTATTGTTCACGCAATATGGTTCTTCCGATTATACACCTCAATACATGGTGACAGGTGTGTTGCAAAATTTGGATGTAGAAGTAGCAAAAGTATATCCCGTAAACAATCCAGAAACGTATGTAGACTGGGCAAACCAAGGATTTTCAAATGCGATATCAGCGATAGGATACGACTGGAAAACATTAAATGCTCAGTATACATTTGATGTTGCTGACTCAACCGTTTATTTCATCAAAGACAAATCAGGTGACATCTGGAAAGTAATTTTCACAGGTTTCGTGGGTTCATCCGCTGGAAAATTCAAGTTTACCAGAGAATTGATTTCCGAATTATCCGTAGAAGAAAATGAATCTCTGTATGTGAATGTTTACCCGAATCCAGCAGGCTCTTTCCTTCAAGTGGTGATTGATGCAAAAGAAAAGGGTACGATTCAATTAATCAATGCTTTGGGACAAACAGTTTACAATCAAAACTTTGAAGCGAATGGATTAAATCAAAATCAAATTCCAGTTTCTCAGTTAGAAGCAGGAATCTATATTCTCCAAGTGGAACAAGGTAAAAAATCAGTTCAAGAACGCGTAATTATTCAATAAATTAATGAAGAAGTCTCCTCAACCAATTGGAAAAGAGGGGACTCTTCTTCCATTCAAAAAAAAAGAACAACATGAAAAAATGGATCATTTCATTGTTTTCGTTGACAATCCTTTTTGCTTGTCAAATTGAAAATAAAAACCAAAGCAACGAAGAACCCAAACAAGAAGTCAAACGGATTGTGTCACTTCATGGAACATTAAGTGAAATTTTGGTTGAACTTGGTTTAGAAAAAGAACTGGTTGGCGTCGATGTGACGAGTACATATCCAAAATCATTGGAAAAAATTACCAATCTTGGACATGTACGTGCGCTTCAAATCGAACCTATTTTGAGCACCAAACCAACGCATGTATTGGTTTTTGCGGATGAAATCAATCCTGAATTAGAAGGACAATTGAAACAAGCAAAAGTGGAAGTAATCAAAATTGAAAGAGATTATTCAATCGAAGGTACTCAGAAAGTAATCCAAGCCATTGGATCATTTACAGGAAAGGCAGACGAAGCAAATAGATTAATCGAAACGGTTAAGAAATCAACCTCATCATTGAAAAAAGCTCCCAACAAAAGCAATCAACCAAAAGTCTTGTTTATTTATGCGCGTGGTGCTGGAACATTGATGGTTGCTGGAGAAGGAACTCCACTTGAAAAAATGATTCAATTAGCTAATGGACAAAATGCTGTTTCTGGTTTTGATGATTTCAAACCTTTAACACCTGAAACTGTCATTGCTGCAAATCCTGATATTATCTTGATGTTTGACTCCGGAGCACAAAGTTTACAAGGAACAGAAGGAATTTTAGCTATTCCCGGTATCAAACAAACCAACGCAGGAAAGAACAAAAAAATCATCACCATGGATGGTCAATTGTTGAGTGGATTCGGCCCTCGAATTGGCGATGCTATCCAAATGTTAAATACAAAATTTTACGAAAACTAAGCATGTCAATTCGTTCCATCAAAGCGTATTTATTACTCAGTTCTGTACTGCTTGTATGTGTATTTTTATCCTTGCGAACAGGAGCTGTTTCAATCGATGCAAGCAATTTGTGGGGATCTTTCATTCATTTCTTGGGGTTTGATACTGCGCATACGATGACCGAATTGGAACGAACGATTGTGGTCGAATTACGAATCCCACGCGTCTTATTTTCTGTGTTTATCGGAGCAGGATTAGCCACAACAGGCGTTGCTCTACAAGGAATTTTTCGCAATCCTTTGGTGGACGCAGGAATTGTTGGAATTGCTTCAGGCGCCTCTTTTTTTGCCGCTTGTTTCATTGTATTGGGAAGTTTTCTCCCGATCATTTTTATGGGAAACCCCATGATTTCTCTGGCAATCATCGCTTTTGCTGGTGCTTTGATTACCACTTTTCTAGTCTATCGGATTTCCTATTCACATGGGAAAATAAACATTGTCATGCTCATTTTATCGGGTGTTGCTCTCAATGCACTTTCTGGTTCGTTAACTGGATTACTGACTTTTTTTGCAACCGATGTCCAACTACGAAACTTGACTTTTTGGACCTTGGGAAGTTTGAGTGGAGCTAATACTGCAAGTATATGGATACTTGTTCCCGTAATTAGTTTTTTCTTATACCTAATTTATCGACAGAGGCACGCATTAAATGCTTTTGCTTTGGGCGAAGAAGCTGCTTTCTTTTTGGGAATCAATACACAAAAAACGAAAAAAATCATGCTTTTGGCAGCTACCGCAATTGTTGGCACAAGCGTTTCACTTGTTGGAGTGATCAGTTTTGTAGGCTTGGTTGTACCACACGTACTTCGCTTGTGGATGGGGCCAGATCACAAACAATTGGTTCCAATGTCGATGTTTGCAGGAGCGATTTTACTCACTTTCTCCGATTGGTTGAGCCGCGTGTTGATTCCTCCAACAGAAATTCCGATCGGAATTGTCACTGCCTTACTGGGTACACCTGTATTAATCACTTTGATTCTAAAACAGAAAAAACAACTTTTTGCATGATAGAAGCGAAACACATATCGGTTGTTCAAGCTGGAAAAACAATTCTTCATCCAGCAAGTTTGCGTGTTTCTACAGGTGAATTTATAGTGATTTTAGGTCCCAACGGAGCCGGAAAAAGTACCTTGCTTCAAACCTTAGCTGGAAACAAAGATCGTTTTCAAGGTGAACTTTTTGTCAGAGGTGAAAATATGCGAACTACTTCACCTGAAAAATTAGCAAAAATACGTGCTTACATGCACCAACATACACCCGCAAACATCGAGTTTACGGTAAAAGAAGTCCTCGAATTAGGACGTATGCCCTATCATTTGGGGTCAATCTCATCTTGGGAAATTCAATTGATTCAACGCATCATGAAACAACTGGAATTAGAACCCTTGGCTGACCGTGTTTTACAAACTTTATCAGGAGGAGAGCAACAACGCGTTCAATTTGCCCGAAATCTGATTCAGTTATTTAACCCGAATTCAGATGATTTACGAGGTAAAATTTTATTCATGGACGAGCCACTAAACAACTTAGACATGAAACATCAACTTCATTTGCTCCAAATAGCAAAGGAAATGGTTCAGAAAGCAGGAGGAACGGTTATCACTGTGTTACATGATTTAAACGTTGCTTATCAATTTGCAGATCGCGTTTGGATTTTGAAAAATGGACACGTAGTCATTGATGAGTCGGTGGAATCGGCATTTGAAACAGAGCGATTAAGTCAACTTTTTGAGGTTCAAATCAAAGCGCTTACCTTAGATAAAGGTGGCGTTTTCTTTCATATTTCTACCCTTACAGAGGATTTTTTAACTACCCATTTACGCAAACCACATCACGTTGAAATCAAATACGAAAAATAAATGGAAACAATAACATCATCATTACAAGAACGCTACAACCAGCTGATTGCTGAAAAAGGGAACGTGCGCATTCGAGAGGCTGCCAACCAATTATCGGTTAGTGAAGCCGAATTAGTCGCTATGCGTTGTGGCAACGGTGTAACTCGTTTACGACCTGAATTTAGTTCCATTTTGGGAGAAATAGAATCTTTGGGCTATGTCATGGCCTTGTCTCGCAACGACGAAGTGGTTCACGAACGCAAAGGCATTTATCAAAATGCTGATTTTAGCAATCCACATGCAAGTTTGTTTGTTGGGAAAGACATCGATTTACGAATTTTCTTGGGGCCTTGGGCAAGCGCCTTTGCTGTAAAAGAAAATAACAACAATCAAGATCGACACAGCCTCCAGTTTTTTGCCAAAGACGGTGAAGCAGTTCACAAAATCTACTTAGAAGCAAATTCAAATTTTGAAGCATATCAAACCTTGGTGGAAAAGTTTAAAAGCGAAGATCAATCAACGGAGGAAAAAGTTGATCACACGCCAAAAGTAGAAATAGTAGAAAAACCAGATTCAGAAATCAATGTAGCAGGATTTCAACAGGCATGGATTGATTTGAAAGACACACATGCTTTTTTTGGAATGTTACGTCAATTTGGAGTGACACGAACTCAGGCTTTGCGTTTGGCACCAAATACACATTTTGCGCTAGAAATAGACAATTTAGCTTTGCGTAGAATATTGAATCTTGCTGCTGAAAGACAAATTTCCATTATGGTTTTTGTTGGAAACCAAGGAATGATTCAAATTCATACCGGTGTGGTGAAAAACATTGTTGAACACGGACCTTGGATCAATGTTTTGGATCCGATTTTCAACTTACATGTCAACGAAACGAAAATTCATTCATCTTGGATTGTTCGCAAACCAACCGAAGACGGAGAAGTCACTTCGTTGGAATTGTTCAATGAGAAAGGTGAATTAATTTGTACCCTTTTCGGTGAACGCAAACCCGGAATTCCTGAGTTAGAAGCTTGGAGACAAATTGTTTTAGACGCACAAATTTAAACTAAAAACCATGCCTCGGATTGTCATTTTATCACTTGTATTATTCAATGCCATCGTTTGTTTTGCTCAACACGATTTGCTTGTTGTTTCAAGTGAAAATAAAGAACCGATTCCCTTTGCCACTGTGTTTGTATATACACACGAAAAACTTTTATTTCAAGCACAAACATCGGACCGAGGCATGGTTCATTTACCTTTGGAAGTTCTGACCGAAGAGCAAACTCGCTTTTTAGCCATACGTTCTTACGGTTACGAAGATTACCGTGACACTTTACGATTTGACTTTCCTAAAACATACAACCTTCAACCATTAATAAAATCAGCTGATGAAGTTGTCATTACCGGACAATTAACCCCAACAACAACAGATAAATCACTCCATACCATCCGAATTTTAGATCGAAAAGCAATTGAAGCGAAAGGTTCTGTGAATTTACGAGATGTACTACAAAATGAAATGGGCATGCGTGTTTCACAAGACCAAGTGTTGGGAAGCGGACTCTCTTTACAAGGAATGGGAAGTGAAAATATTCAAATTTTGATGGATGGTGTTCCACTGATTGGTCGTTTGGATGGAAACATCGACTTGAGTCAAATCAACTTGAATAACATTGAACGAATTGAAATTGTGGAAGGACCACTGAGTGTTGCTTACGGAAGCAGTGCGCTGGGAGGAACAATCAACCTCATCACGAAAAAAAATGCCAAACCCGGTTTCACTTTTCAAGGAAATTCGTTTTACGAAACCGTTGGAAATTACAATGCTGACGGAAGAATCGCATACAGAAACAAAAATCATCAAGTAGCAATCACAGGTGGAAGAAATTATTTCGATGGCTGGAGCAACAACGATCCAAAACTGGAATTTCCCCAAAAGAAAATAGCCGATTCGAGCCGTTTTCATAGTTGGAAACCCAAGGAACAATATTTTGCAGGATTTCAATATAGTTGGTTATACAAGCGAACCAAATGGATGCCTGTTGCCGATTATTTTCAGGAAAAAATGATCAATCGAGGTTTACCGCGTACCCCCTATTTCAACACTGCATTGGATGATGTCTACCAAACGATTCGACACAATCAAGGAATTCAATTTCAAGGCTACCACAAGGATCGATTCCAATTTCAGGGAGTGATCGCACACAATTATTTTGAGCGAAGAAAAAACACCTATTTCATTCAACTTAACACCTTGGATCAACATTTAACGCCAACTTCTGGCGATCAAGATACCACTGTTTTTCGAACATTCATGTCTCGATCCACGTTTTCCAAATCCAAAAAAAATGATAAATTCAACTATGAATTGGGCTATGATGTTCGATTCGATTTCGCTGAAGGAGCGCGCATTGCAGAAAAAAAACAGCGCATGGACGATTATGCTTTTTTCGGCTCAATGGAATGGAAACCAAACGAAAAATTGGCTATCAAACCTGGAATTAGAACTGCTTTTAATTCCATTTACAAAGGTTCATTTGTACCATCACTTCATGCCAAATGGAATGGAAAAAAAACAACCTGGCGATGGAGTTATGCACAAGGTTTTCGGGCACCATCTATGAAAGAATTGTATTTAGAATTCGTTGACATCAACCACAATATCTTAGGAAATGTCAATTTGAAACCCGAACAATCCCACCACACCCAACTTTCGTGGTCCACTACTCGAAAGAAAGCAAAACGAAATAGTTCATTTGAAATTCAGACTTTTTATCAATATGTGACCAATCGAATTTCCCTTTCGCAAGACCAAACAGGAACATTGTACAGTTATTTCAACATCGATCATTTCGAAAATACAGGAATTCAAGCTCGTTGGAATGGTGAAATAAAACAAATTCGTTTTCAATTTGGGGCAAATTATGTCGGAATTCGAACCAATTACAGTCAAAACAATCAGTTTGCATTCTCACCCGAATTGGTCGCAAACACAACCTATACACATCCAAAAACAGCAATTCAATTCGCCGTTTTTTATAAATATACTGGAAAAACGATTCGACAATTGCAATACGAAGATGGAAGCATCCTTGAATCACGCATGGAAGACTATCATTTGCTCGATGCAACGATTCAACGGGAATTTTGGAAGAAAAAAATTACGCTTGCATTGGGTGCTCGCAATTTGATGAATGTTTCCAATGTGCTTAGTTCCAATTCATCCAACGGCGCTCACAGTGCAGGTGGAAGTTCAACGCCTGTTGCTTGGGGACGAACGTTCTTTATTCGATTCAATTTCCTTATAGAAATAAGTAAAAAACAATAAAATGAAATCTTTTTGTTCTATTTTCTTTCTTTTTATTCTCCTTGTTTCTTGCGACAAAGGAGAATTGCCAAAACCTGTATCCACTTTAAGTTCAAGTGAATCAACTATTCAAGTTGGTTTGGGATCTAATTACGAAAATCAAGTTTTTTTCAGTTTGCGTGAACGAAAAATTATATCCCAAAACAACCGAGAAATTTGGGATTTAGCATTCGAATCGAGTGAAAATGGAACTTTAATTCGCTTAAACTCATCCAAATTAATGGCCGCAAAGCGAACCAACAAAACCGATATCACCTCATTTACCTCCACCAATTCAGCCGGATACAAACACGACATCCCCAATGGAAAAGTAGATTCTACAGCAATTGGAACTTGGCAAAACCACGATTCTGTGTATGTTATTGACCGTGGATTAACAACTACTGGAAACGCTATCGGACGAATGAAATTAAAAATCATTTCGGTTTCAGAAACAAGTTTCGAAATTGAATTTTGCCCGATAAATAGTACCACTCCGATTTCTTTCTCTGTGACAAAAAGCAACGAAAACCCATGGACTTATTTTAGTTTTGACAACCAAGGAAGTATACTTGAAATCGCACCAAAATCAACGGATTGGGACATTTTAATTTCAGCATACACGCATGTTTACCACGATTATACTCCTTATTCAGTAACAGGTGTTTTACTAAATCCCAATTTGACTTCAGCTCGGATTATCAACAAAGCATTTGAATCGGTTTCTTACCTTGATTTTGCCACACAAACCTTGAGTTTTGATTGGGATATTATTGGTTTCGATTGGAAAACGTACAACTTTGATTCCGGACAATATGAAGTGGATAATTCCAAAACTTTCCTAATTCACACACAAGAAAACCGTGTTTTTAAACTCCGTTTTGTTAATTTTTACGACCAAAATGGCGTGAAAGGTGCGCCTCAATTTGAACTAGTCGAATTGGAACCATAGTTTTATATGTTGAAAACCAATCAGCGATTAACTTAAAATGTTAAATCAAATAAAAAAATTTGATTTTACTCATATTTCGTGTAAATTCATATCTTAAATTGAATTTGGATTTTACGTGATTTCACTTAAAGCCCTAACTAATCAACAGAAAATGAAAAAATTAACTATTATTTTTATCTTTTTTATTCCATGGAATGTTTGGTCACAAAACTCAGTTGAATCATTTATTCGAGAAGGAATCGAACTGCACGATGCAGGAAAATACGAAGAAGCAATCGGTGTTTATTTAAAAGGTTTGGAAGTTGATTCCAAATCGGAAGCTTTGCATTATGAACTTTCGATGACCTACATGTCTCTGAAAGAATACAAAAAAGCAATCAAACATGCTGATTTTGTGATTGAAAAAGACAAAAATCACGTTTTGGAAGCATACATCACCAAAGGTTCTTGCTTGGATTATATCGGTAAACAAGATGAAGCGATAAAATTGCTTAAAAAAGGAATCAAAAAGTTCGGTGATCACCATTTGTTGCATTATAATTTGGCATTAACGTATGTCAACAATAACAATTCTGTAGATGCTGAAAAACACCTAATTGAAGCCATTCAAGCAAAACCGAGTCATGGAAGTAGTCATTTGTTACTCGCTCGAATCCAAGAATTTAATGGAAATAAGATTCAAGCATTACTTGGTTTTTCCTATTTCCTACTGCTTGAATCCAACACGAGTAGATCTCAAATTGCTTCAAGTGCTTTGTATGAAATGCTTGTTCCAAAACCTGTTGAATCGGATGGTGACAAAAAACAAATAACTATCAATCTTTCACCAAGTTCACTAGAGAGTGAATTTTCTTCAGCTGAATTAATGTTGGGAATTTTAAGCGCAGCCGAAATTACTGACGGTCAAATCAAACGAACAAACGAAGATATTTTTCGAGATAATTTACAATCGATTTACAAGATCATTGGTGAAATGAAAAAGGATAAAAACAAAGGGATTTACTGGAATTTGTATGCGCCCGTTTTTTACGAAATTGCCAAGTCGGATCACATGACCGCTTATTCAATGTATATTCTAAGATCTACGAATGAAAATGCAAACAAATGGATTAATGACAATCCTACTCAATTAGATGCGTTTAGTGTATGGATCAAAAAACAGTAAAATTAACGTTTGTCACTTTTCTTTTTTTAACGGTAATCTCTTTTTCACGCTGTCAAGAAAATCGGGCAATCGAATCGGAGAAAAGTAGTCAAATTGATTCGCTCGGAAATCCACTTGCTCATGCAGCATTTGAGTTAACAAAAGAAGAAGTTACCTATGATCCTGCTTACTTCCGAATGGATTATCCCAACGGAGATGTGCCTGCAAATAAAGGTGTTTGTACCGATGTGGTGATTCGGGCATACCGAAAGATTGGAATTGATTTACAACAATTGGTACATGAAGACATGAAGCGTCATTTTTCATCTTATCCAAGCATTTGGGGAATGAAAAAAACCGATTCGAACATCGATCATCGCCGTGTTCCTAATTTGATGACTTTTTTCGAACGACAAAATGCGAGTCAATCCAAATCGCAAAACGCCAATGATTACCTTCCCGGAGATGTGGTTTGTTGGAAACTTTCAAGTGGTCAAACGCACATAGGTATTGTTTCCAATCGAAAAAATGCGTCAAACTCCCGCTATACAATCATTCACAACATCGGTGCGGGGCAAGTAGAAGAAGATTGTCTGTTTGATTTTACCATAATAGGACATTATCGGTATAAAACTACTCCATAAAAAAGCCCAAAAAGAAGTATGTACTTTGATCCTGAAAACTTTTAAAGTTCCTTTTCTTATTTATCCTATTTGATTTTTAAATTTTTTTTCAATGTTCCTCAATTTTTTTTGACAATATTCAATTAATTCATTCGCTTCTTTAACTTTATCATTAAGAGTATCTAATTGAATTTTATCACTTTCTAATTGTTGAACAAGAATAAATAATTCTAAATATGCTTCATCAAATGTACGCTCATCTTTCATAATCTGTTTTTTTTAACACGTTGCTGTATAAAATTTGGTTTTTTAATGTAATTTGTATTTCTGAATTCAAATTTATTTTTTCTGGATTAATTACAATCTTTTCATTACTTCTTATAATTGCAAAACCTTTTTTTAAAATAGTTTCTGGATCAAGATATTTTACTATGAACTTATAATTTGATAATCTTTCACTAGTAATACTTATTTTTTTATGTGCTGCCATTTTTATCTTATTATGAAAATTTAATATTTCCATCTCAAAATTACGATTATGGTCTATGATGAAATAACTAACTTCTAGAGGTGTCCTAAATTTTTTATTTGCCACGATATCAATAATAAATTCATTTCTATCGTGCCCAATTCCTGTAAAAATAGGCGTTTTATACTTGGCTACTACTTGAGATAGATTATAATCGTTAAACTCTAAGAAGTCTGTATCTGCGCCCCCACCGCGAGTAATTACAACAATATCAAAATTCATTTCTTTAATCTCATTTAGCTTTTCGATTATATTTAACGAGGTGTTTTTACCTTGCATAGATGTTAAAAATTCAAATATTTGAAAATCATATCCTAAATCATTTTTTTTTAATACTGACTTAAAATCTCTTTGACCGTCTGAATTTGCAGCTGTGATTAATGCTATTTTCTGTATAACTTTTGGAATTTTAATTGAATTATTCCAAGTTTCTATAATCCCTTTTTTATTGATAATTATAGATTTGTTTTTTGAAAGTTCTTCAATTACTTTTTGTTTTTGAAGTTCAAATTTACCAAGTTCAAAATCAGAATCAATTTCTACAACTTCAAATTGAAGTTGGCTTTTACTTTTATAAAATGAAATTTTTACTCTACAGGTAATTTGAATACCTAGTTTGAACTCTTTCCCTGTTTCTTTTTCAAACTCTTTTATAAAAAAATAATTTTCTTTCCCAACAAAACATCTTATAACTGTTTCTTCGTTTTCATCTTTTTCAATCAAATCAAAATAGCAAATTGATTTATTCGGAAACTTTTTTACTCCAGAAAGTTCTGCCTTAATCCAAAAAGTATTATTTGTAAAGACATTTTTAATTTTATCGTCAATTTCTGAAACAAGTTTGGAAAGTTTTACAATTGGTGGCATGAAGTTACTTTTTAAGTTTGTTATTTATTAGTTTCAAGTAAATTTTTGAAGATGTTATTAGGTCTTTTTTGTTATGATCTATTATAGTTACTATTTTTTCAAAATTATTTGAATCTAAAAAATCTTTATATAACCCTGGAATACTAGAACTTGGTACATCATTTTTTCTGATCTCTTTAAATATAATTCTTTCAATTGTCGTTAGTTTAAAATCATCAATTCGTTTAGCATAAGCTTTTTGTGATAAATATTTTAAATCAAAGTGAGGAATATTTAAATTAATATCAATATCACGACTTCCCATCCTTTTTTGAATTCGAGGTATGTCGAATGATTTACCATTAAATGAAAAAATTGCTTTTTTTTCTTTTAAACTTTCATTAAAACAGACTAATGCCGACTTTTCTTCTTTTAATTTTCGAATAAAAAATTGATCTATAATCAAATTATTCTCTTTAAATCCTGCAATTCCAATTAAAAAAATTGGAGACTCACCTAATCCCAAAGTTTCAATATCAATAAATAAAATTTCAGAAAAATCAAAAAGTGCTGAATTTGAAATGAATAATTGGTTAGTTGATGTAAATCTTTTTGATAGTCGATCATAGATCTTTAATACATCATTATTCTCAACTTCACATATGTATTTAGCGGCATCATTCCCAAATTTCGGATGACTAAGAAGATCATAGACCGAAATAAAACCTTGCTTGTTAAGTTTCTTTTTAGATTTTTCACCAATCCCATCAATAACTGATATATCACAAACAAGATTTTGTTTTATTATCTCTAAGTCAGGTTTTTTTAATTTAACTTTTTCAATACTTGAAATATGAAAAAATTCTCCAAATCGATTATTTATAACTTTTCCATCGTAATGATTTTCTAATTTTATTCCTTCGTGTAACATAAATTGATTGTTAAAACTAAGTTAGCATTTAAATGTTTAATCACATATTGTAATCTTAACCAGTAAATAAATAATCATTTTGGTCATCAATATTTAAAGTAAATTAAATTCTCCTCTCCCTTTATCCCACTTCCATAAAGAGAATAAACTGTAAATCAATTATTTTTTTAGATAAAATAAGAATACTAGAAACGTAAATGATAATGACTGTTTAGTTTTTCTTTTTTCCGTCAATTTTAACAGTAGTTGTTTCTTTGGCAATATCGAAAACTAAATCAATCTTGTGTAATTTCTTTTTTATTTCCACTTGATCACTGAAATAAGCATCCACAGAATAATTATTTTCAATCACATGAAGTTCCCATTCTCCTTCATAAAAAGCATAATTTTCAATCGAAATTTTGTGCGAACCTTTAGGCACATTGATGACATATTTTCCTTTTTTTGACTCTAAATAAACGCCAGATTCACCTACTTTTTTCCCATCAACAAAGACAATCATTTTGTTATCGTGATCGTATCCTTGTTGCACATTTTCATAAATCCATGTAATCTCTAATTTCGCATCTCCTTTATTAGTTGCTTCTTTCAAACCTGAATAACGAACATCTGAAGTCTCCGTATTAATATCAAAAACCAACTTGATAGAAGCTTTGGATTTGAATGCAAAGGTGTTTTCATAAATCGCATCGACAGAATATTGGTTTGCTTTAGTATGAAGTTCCCATTTCCCTTCGTACAAAGCATAATCTTCAATGCGGATTTTATGGTTTCCAGTAGGTACCTGAACCGTATAACTTGCTTTTTGGGTTTGCTTGTAGACAGACGATTCGCCAACAAATACGTCATCGACATACACAAAAATTTTGTTGTCATGGTCGTACCCTTGAATAACATTCGTGAAGTTCCATTCAACAGTTAGACTGACTGTTTTTGCTGCAAATGTGGTTCCCCCAACCATTAAGAGCAATAGTAGCAATGTGTTTTTCATCTCTTTTCTTTTTCGTGAATATGAAACGAAAGTAGAAAATTTTATCTTACAAAAAAATTATTTTTCATTTTCGGCAGGAAGATGAGAACAATCAAAAAGTTGAACACATTCATTCGACACCATGTCATGAAGAACAAGTTGAGCTGCTAGAGCTAGTTGGGTGTAATTTTGAGAAGAGTTTCCGAAAGAAGCAGCCGTTGTTTGCCACATTTTCTGAATCAACTCTTGACCGCCAACAACTGGATCGATTTTATTTACAACCGCTTTTACATTCATTGCTCCCGCATGATAGACATGAAGAACAAATAATCGAAACCACAAATCAGTTTCATTGTAAGAAAGTCCTTGCGCATCTAAAATTCGTTTAGCTTCAGGAATACACACCCGTTGAATCAAGCGAGAAGCACCATAAGCAGAGCGATCAAAATCTTTTCGTTCGTCTACGTGATTATTTACTGTCAAACCTTGTGCACGAGCAACACCCGGCATCAATTGAAATGCACCATATGCGCCGGCAGAAGATTTGGCAAGTTTCCCCGGACTTTCAATCAATAAAATCGCTTGTGCATACCATGGATCGACCCCGTATTTTTCAAAAGCCAAAATTCCTTTTGTAATCGTTGGATACACCTCTTTGAAACGATAGAAATCATTTTTTCCAGAAGTAACAAAGATTGCTTCGTGACTGGCTATTCCATGTTTTTCTTTCAAGGCAATTTTGAAGGCATCTTTTTCTGCTTCCGTCTGTTTGTGCCAATCTTTAAGTGCCATTTTTTCTAAAACCTGTCGATTCGATGCAACATTGATCAACACTGAATCGGGTGAAAGAACCATGATTTTTTTCCAAAAAAGTGGTTGATTCAAGTCGTCCCAATTTTCGTGAAACAAACTATGAGTTCCCATTAAAACGCCTGATTTTTCAGGTTGGATGACCTCAATCATTTCATGATCCCAGTTGGGGGATGGCAATTGCGCAGTGGAGAGTGTCGGCAAAGCCAACAACATAATCAAAATGGATCGCATAATTTTATTTCTGGTTTTCAGCTAAATTACAGAAAAAAATGGAATCGTCAAATAGTATCTTTTGTTTTTTCCAACATGTTTGCTAAAAAATCGCGTGCTCGGAACAATTGTGCTTTCACAGTTCCAAGAGGCAGATTCAGTGTTTCTGCAATTTCTTCGTAGGAAAGTTCTTCAAAATAACGCAACTCCACCAATTCTCGATAACGTGGTTTTAATTTTGTAACCAAGTGACGCATCATAACCACTTTTTGGCTATGAATAACAGCTTCTTCGGGATCGTGAACTTGAGCTTTCGCTTCCACATAAATGATTTCTCCCGATTCGGTTGCATATCCCGTATCCATCGAAGTAACTTTGATTCTTTTTTTTCGGATAAAATCAATGCAATTGTTGGACGCGATTTTAAATAACCAAGTAGAAAATGCAAAACTAGGAGAATATTGATCTAGGCGTGAAAAGGCTTTTCCAAAAGCTTCAATGGTTAAATCATCTGCATCATCTTGGTTTTTCACCATTTTGAACATCATGAAATAAATCGATTCTCGGTAGCGCTCCATCAATTCACCATACGCAGCTTGACTTCCATTGAGCGCTTGCTCAACCAATTTCAAATCTTTTTTGGCTTTGTCTGATAAATGTTCTACTACCTCCATCTCCCCTGTGGTGCTTTATCGGTTGAATAATACAAAGCTGGAATTAAAACTGCATATACCAAATCCATCAATGGAAGAAACCAAATCAAACTTGATGCATTTAATTTAGCAAAACACCTTCCTTGAATCCACCATTTTAAGAGTAGCATTCCAACAAATCCAGATAACGTCAACCAACGATATTCTGAATTAAACATCAAAATAACGAAGGAAATCCACGCCAACAACAAAGTCAACGGATAGATTCCTAACAATGCTTTCTTAATAACTTGATAGCGTTGGGAAGTGCTGTAATGTCTTGATTTTTGTTGGACCCATTCTTTCCACGTTTTTTTAGCTTCAGAGTAACAATGTGTCTCTGGATCCAATTCGATGGAATAATTTCTATTCTTGGCTGCTTCTTGAATAAACAAATCGTCATCCCCAGATCGGATAGCATAATGGGATTTAAAACCATGAACAGATTGAAAAACTTCTCGTGAATAAGCCAAATTTCTTCCAACCCCCATATAAGGCATCCGCGCTAAAGCAAATGAAAAATAATTCATAGCAACAAAAGAAGTATCAAATCGTATCAAACGATTGAGAAATCCTTTTTCCATTTTGTATGGTCCAAAACCTATGACGATTTCTTTTCCTGTAACAAAACGAGAAGCCATTTTTCGTAACCAATTTTTAGAAACTGGTTCACAATCCGCATCAGTAAACAAAAAATGATCAAATTTTGCTGATTTTATTCCCAATGTCAAAGGAAGTTTTTTCCCAACTCCAAGATGCGTGCTTCGTTCCATTTCGATCACCCGCAAATGTGGATATTGCATTTTGTAAGCATTTAGCACATGATACGAATCATCCATGGATTGATTGTTTACGACTATCACTTCGAAAACAGGATAATCTTGCTCTAATATTTTGGGCAAATTATGGTATAAATTATCGGATTCATTTCGCGCTGCAATAATGATTGAAACAGGCTTCAACTCCTCTGCACGCTGTACTTTACTCGAACGATAAAACGCCAAGCGACCATAAATCAGAAACGTATACAACAACTGAAAAACGATCAAGCCTCCAAAAGCGTAAAACAAATAAAGAACCAAACTCGGTTCAAAATCGGGTAAAAAATGCATTCCAATAACCTTTTGTGCAAAGATGGTATGCTTCGGTAAATACAATTATCTTTGCAGCGTTTATTTTTCAACAAAGATATGCACTTCGAATTACATCACACAGACGACAAGACAAAAGCGCGTGCGGGAAGTCTCCACACCGAACATGGAGTAATTGAAACCCCGATATTTATGCCGGTTGGTACGGCGGGTACGGTTAAAGGTGTGCACCAACAAGAATTACGCGAAGAAATAGAAGCGCAAATTATCTTGGGAAATACCTATCACCTGTATTTGCGTCCTGGTTTGGAAGTGCTTCAAGCAGCAGGAGGTTTGCATCAATTCAATGGATGGGAAAGACCCATTTTGACCGATAGTGGTGGTTATCAAGTTTATTCTTTGTCAAGCGCACGAAAAATAACGGAAGAAGGTGTTAAATTTCAATCGTTTATCGATGGAAGTTACCATTTTTTCTCACCCGAACGCGCCATTGACATTCAACGAGTAATTGGAGGAGATATCATCATGGCATTTGATGAATGTACCCCGTATCCGTGTGATTATGGCTACGCAAAACGATCCATGCACATGACTCATCGTTGGTTAAAACGTTGCATGGATCAAATGGAAGCAACTCAACCACTTTATGGGTATAATCAAGCTTTATTTCCAATCGTTCAAGGTTCTACTTACAAAGATTTGCGCACAGAATCAGCTGAAACAATCGCCAGTTTTGATGCGATTGGAAATGCGATTGGTGGTTTATCCGTTGGAGAACCAGATGAAGATTTATATGAAATGACGGATTTGGTTTGTTCCATTCTACCCAAAGACAAACCCCGCTATTTGATGGGTGTGGGTACTCCAACCAATTTATTAGAGTGTATTTCGATGGGTGTTGACATGTTTGATTGTGTGATGCCAACCCGAAATGCCAGACATGGAATGTTGTTTACTTGGGAAGGAACCATCAATATCAAAAATCAAAAATGGGAAAAAGATTTTTCACCTATTGATCCACAAGGCACTTCAAGTGTTGACCACGTTTACACCAAAGCATACTTGCGCCATTTAATCAAAGCAAAGGAAAATTTAGGAATACAGATTGCATCTATTCACAATTTAGCCTTTTATTTGGCGTTGGTTAAAGAAGCAAGAAAACAAATTCTTGCAGGAACTTTTTCTACTTGGAAAGATCAAGTTGTTCCCAAATTAAGTCGTCGTTTGTAAGATGTTGAAAAAACTCGATTGGTATATCATCCGAAAATTCCTTTCCACATTTTTTTTTATGTTGGGAGTGATCATGCTTTTAGCCATGGTTTTTGATATTTCGGAGCGATTAACTGAGTTTATCTCCAACAAAGCCTCAATTTCAGCTATTTTATTTGATTATTATTTAAATTTCATCATTTACTACGGGAATACTTTTTCCTCGATGATCATTTTTGTCTCTGTGATTTGGTTTACGGCAAAAATGGCGCAAGAATCGGAAATCATCCCTATGATGTTCAGCGGAAAGCCATTTACGCGAATTTTGCGTCCTTATATGATAGCCGCAACATTTCTGATGCTCGTTTCACTGATATTAAATCATTTTATTCTTCCGATTTCCAATCAAAAAAGACTGGATTTTGAGGAAAGATATTACCGAGAACGACTTCGTGTTGAAGATTATCATGCTGAATACCCGGGAAATAAATTGGTTTACTTTTCCACTTATTCTGGTGATGACAATTTAGTAACTGAATTTAAAATTGAACAATGGGATAAATCCAAACGAACTGTAAAATCTTTTCTTTATGCAGGAACCGCACAAAACAAGATAGGTACAAATCAATGGAAATTAACGAACTACTACATTCGTTATGTTGGCAAAACAAATGACTCTATCGAAAGTGGAATTTCAAAAGACACCTTGTTACCTTTTCACATCGAAGAAATGGCGATTCGCGATAACCGAGCTGAAACAATGAGTTACCTTGAGCTGAAGGAATTTATTCGCAAAGAGAAAGAAAAAGGTTCTGAAAACATACCGATGTATGAAATTGAGCTATATCGGAGAACTTCGTATCCATTCGCAACTTATGTTCTAACTTTGATTGGTGTAGCAGTATCGAGCCGAAAATCACGAGGAGGAATCGGAGTAAACATTGCAATTGGATTAGGTTTTGTATTTATTTACATCTTTGCAATGAAAGTAACAACGGTTGCAGCAATCAACATTGGGTTTCCAACTGTAATTGCTGTTTGGGTTCCGAATATTCTTTTTGGTTTCATTGGATTATATTTGTATCGAATTGCACCTAAATGAGTCGCTATTTTGTCATTCTATACGTTTTTTTTGGATGGATAAGTACATTGAAATCTCAAGTAATCAATATTGAGAACAAACGTATTTATGATGATTCGATTGGTTGGAGTGGTGCATTAGCTGGAAAAATTGCGGCATTACAAAACAGAGATTTGTATGTCAATCTCGAATTTAAACCGCGCGTACAATACAAAACCAAAAAACAGTATTATTTGCTATTTACCGAACTCAGTTATTCGAAAGGAGGAGCTGTTTATGCTAATTCGGGAATGACCCATTTTCGGTTTGCTCAACGAATTAAAACGGGACCATGGAAATGGGAAAGTTTTGCGCAAGTTCAGTACAATGTCTTGTTGTTACAGCGTGTGCGGAATTTATACGGAACAGGTCTCCGTGTAAAATGGCTAGACAACAAAGCTGGAAAAGCATTTGCTGGAAGTTCTGTTTTTTTCGAATACGAAGAAATTCGACAAACCAATGATTTCTCGAATGAGTACAATACGGATGTACGTTGGAGCAATTATCTATCTTGTTTTTTCGCCACCAAAAATGATGTTCGATTTACAGCCGCAACTTATTATCAACCCAAAATCAATGACTTTTCTGATTACCGAATTTCAGGTCAATATACTTTGCTTTTTCATTTGGCAAAAAAAACAGATTTCAAATTCGAAATCACTGGTTTGTATGATTCTCGTCCACCGATTGGAGTCCGCAATCTGATCTTTGATACGTCGGTTGGAATTGTATATCGGATTGAGGATTAACAAATTCCTGCCCCAGTGTAGGACGGTAGCTTGCGATTTCAAGAACGTAGTCTTTGCGACCTTGGGCGAGTAGGAACGCACCAGCCCAAGATCTGCAAAACAAGTATCTTGAAATCGGAACTAAAGTCGGAGATGGGAAAGGCAGCCAAATTATTTATTTTTCAAAATCCGCGAAAGTCAATTCATGATTCACGATGGCTCCAACTAAATTACCTCCTGCAACTGCATTTGCTACAGATCGATGTCGAGAAACATTGTCGCCACAAGCAAAGATTCCTTTTTCGGATGTTTCTCCCATTGGGTTGACCTGCAAAAAGCCTTGTTCGTCTTTGTTTAAGGAAAAATCAATTAATGTAGGAATGCGTTGTTCGAAGGGAATTCGGGCATACAGCGCTTTTAACTCGATCGATTTATTTTCGAGAATCAGCGAGTTTAATTTCCCGTTTTCATGTTGGATTTCGATCAATTTTGCTTCTTCAATTTGAATTCCTTTTTGGTTCAAGGTTTGTTTTTGCATTCCTGATAAATCGGCTTTTCCATTGGTAAAAAGTGTCAATTCTTTGGTCCAATTGAAAATTAATTTTGCAAAATCAAAGGCGATATCTCCGTTTGCCAAAATCCCCGTTTTTTGATTTCTAACTTCATAGCCGTGGCAATATGGGCAATGAATAACCGAGATTCCCCAACTTTCTTTTAATCCTTTTACTTCGGGAAAAAGATCTTTGATTCCCGTGGCTAAAATGATTTTTTTCGCTTGGAATGTTCCCCCAGACAAAGTAAAAACCTCAAAATCAGAGTCCTTTTTGGAAATAAATTGAGCAAATCCATTCATCCATGTCACTGTCGAATATGCTAGAACTTGTTCCTTAGCAATACTTGAAATTTGAGCGGGAGTTTCTCCATCTCTTGTCAAAAAATTGTGAGAATGAGGTGTTTGTTGGTTACATGGCTCTCCTCCATCAATGATTAACACCTTACGAAGAGCTCTTCCAAGTGCCATGGCAGCTGAAAGACCTCCATAACTTCCACCAATAATAATTACGTCGTACGAATTGATTGTTTGCATTTGTTTGTTTGTTTTTATTTGAAAGTGATAAAAAATGTAAAATGCCCGAAAGTGCAGTCATTTGAATGATAAAATTTTTTCGGGTCTGCATCATGATGCAAAAATAAAATTAATGCAATTAAATTGCAATAACATCGATTTTTTTAAAAAATTAAATAAATAACTTTTTTATATTACATTTGCTTACTTTTGATTATAAAGTTGCTATTTACTGAAAACTATGACATTAAAACTATGAGACGTTTAATTTTAATTTTATTCGTTGCCTCTGGAAAGCTATTGTGCGCCCAAGAGTCAACATCAACTAAGGCCACTGACGATAAAATTTATACACCAAAGCCGTATTTTGGTTTACAAGTTGGAAGCCTCGGAGCAGGACTTCAAGTATCTTACCCAATAGATAATCGTTGGAATTTACGTTTGGGAGGAACCTATTTACCCACATTAAAATATTCAACATCAGGAACACAAGAGGGTTTAGAAGTTACCACTGATATGAGGTTTAAAACAGGAAGTGTATCCTTGATTTCAGATTTCTCTCTAAGCAAGAAAAAACCAGGGATAAAACTATCATTTGGAGCAATTTATCAAATGACAATGGCAGGAGCAACACGTTCCTACTACGAACCTTCATACTCATTAGACGTAGGAACCTTAGATTTGGAGTTCAAGCCAGGTTTACCTGTTAATCCTTATTTAGGCTTCTCATTTGGAAATTTCAAAAAATCAAAAGTTGTGTTTTTTGTCTTCGAAGTTGGTGCAATGTACCACGGAAAACCAAAAGTAAATAGTTTTACTGGAGAAGGAAGAATCGCACCTACTGCGAATGAAAGTAATAGTGCAATTATTGAGAACAATATCAAGTCATTGCAAGTATATCCATACGCAAACATGCAATTAAACTTTAAAATCAACAAATAATACTACTCGTATAGAAAATTCAAACATTATGAAAAAATATCTATATAAAAGCCTTTTGATTTTGACTCTTCCGATGGTCATTTTCGGATCTTGTAAAAAAATAAATCCAGTTGCAGGAGTTGAAGAAATCGTTGATGCAACATTCACAAAAGCATCAGTTTCTGTTCAATTTATTGACGCTAAAACGGGTGTTCAACTAGACTTAAATGGGAATGAAGATATTAAAGTTAACATAAGTGGTCGAAATGCATCAGATGTAGTAACAAATATTAATACAACCATGTTCAATGCCGATTATGGAGTTATGGGATTAGTGTTGCGTGAAGGAGTGGTTCCAAGTTTGACGAACCAAATTGAGTTTTCCATTCATGCTACCGCAACTGGATATTTACCTGCAAGTACTCAAATTAATGTGCTACAAGAGGGTCACCAACACATTTTAATTAAAATGGCAAAAATTACGGATGCTCCAGATGGATTAAGTTTGGCGCAAGGAACAATAAATGGTGTGCCTGCTTCTGGTATCATTGCTTCTGCTTTTGACTTGTCTCCATCTGTAATTCCTTCAACGGGAACATCAGCTTATTTCAACATGCCAGCAGGAACAAAACTGATGGATAAAAATAATGCCGCTGTTTCAGGAAATATCACTGGAACATTAGCATATTTTAATCCAATGGATGATGGAGCAAGAGACTTATTCCCTGGAGATTACTCGAAATCTCAATTAAATGACGGACAAGGTGTTTCATTTAATCCGATTGGTTGGGTGGATATGTCGTTGGTTTCATCTAATGGAAAAGAGATTAAAAATTTTGGTTCTTCTGCTTCTATGACAATCAGTATTCCTGATGGATATAAAAACTTCGAAAATCAAGATATTACTGCAGGAATGTCCTTTGGAGTTTATAGCTATGATGAAACAACTTCAACTTGGAATCACGAATCAGATGAGGTTGTTGTTTTGAACTCGACGACAGGAAAACTAGAGGTTACTTTTGATATGGATCATTTATCTATCTGGCAAGTAGCTGATAAGAAAAACATTTCAAATTCTTACAGTTATAATGCTGTTACTTTTCAAGGAGCATGCCCTGATTATTTCAATAACGCTTCTGATATCATGTTTGAATTTAATTCCAGATGGGGAAGAGAACGTTATGAACAAGCTGTAATTAGTCTTAATAAAACAATTTATATTGTATCTGTACATCAACTTAATGTTCCTTATGGACCTTGGAATGCACAATATAAATGGTATAAGAAAGACAACCCATCTGATTTCATCACGGCTTCCGCGGAATACAACGCTAACCCAACGGTGCAACTACCGGCAAGTTGGTGTCCAACGGAAACGGCAAAAGAATTCAAAATCAAGTTAACGACCTCTTGTCCGTCGAACCCTGGGCGAAAAATCAAGCCGCAGTGCTTCGTGTATGCATTCGAAGAAGGACAGATTTCGAGTACTTGGATTCCCGTTGGCGAGATGAAGAACGGGGAATTAATGACCTCTACAGGAACCTTGAAAAAGAACAAAAAATACACGTTGATGACGATCTATAATAACAAAATCGTTGCATTAACTGGAACATTACAACCCTTTAATTTAGGTGCTGTTACAATAGATGGAAATGACGTTGACTTAAGTCGTCCGTTGACTAGTACAGAATGTACGTACTTAACTTCAGTAATAGGAGGATAAATCAATCAGAAAAAATATAAATAACAAAAGTGGACATCTAATTGGATGTCCACTTTTGTTTTAAATAATTGCATTGTAATTCTAATTTTAAATTAAAATCGAGCTTTACTAATTTTTGGAAATCGGATTATTTAATCCACATCAATTTTTCTTTTTCTACTTTCAAACGCATAAAACCAAAAGTAACAGTTACTTGTGTTCCTGACATTTCCTCAACAGTACCCGATTGTTTGGTTTCGATCATTTTCACAGTTGAACCAACTATAATCTTATCTCGCTGATAAGGATCAACTTGTGGTTTGACGTTTCGTTGTTTTTTGGATTTTTTCTCTGGAATTTGTTTCATCAATTCCTCTTTCCGTTTTTGTTCTTCGATTTTGGATTTTTCAACCGAAAGGTATTTTTTCAATTCATCCAACAAGGGTTGATTTGCATTCTTAGCTTTGGTTTTCGTTTGAAATCGATCGACAAACTGTTGAAACTTTTTACCCAAAATCACAAAACGATTATTTGTTTCCATCATGGAAGTTTGGTTGGCTATTTTTTCCTCCAATTTCAATCGCTTATCAGTAAAATCTACTCGCGCTTTTTCAGCCAAACGTTGTGCTTCGATGTGTTCTTTGTTGAGTTTTTCTAAATACGTTTTTTCCCGTTGTAGTTCGCTCAACAATTTGTCCATATTGACTTTATGATCGTCTAATTTGGTCTTGGCTTCCTCTATTAAATCAATTGGTATCCCGTTGATTTGGGCTACTTCAAACGTAAAAGAACTTCCTGGTTGACCCATCGAAAATTTATACAACGGCTCAAGCGTTTCTGTGTTAAACAACATGCAACCATTCACCGCATTTTTTAATCGATCGGCCTTTAGTTTGATATTTCCGTAGTGTGTAGTAATTACACCAAAGCATTTTCGGTTATACAATTGTTCGAAAAACACTTCAGCCAACGCACCTCCTAAATCGGGATCCGAACCAGTACCAAATTCATCGAGAAGCAATAATGTTCTCCGATTGGCAACTTCTAAAAAGTGTTTCATCCGTTTCAAGCGATACGAATAGGTACTCAACTCGTTTTCGATGGATTGATTGTCACCAATATCTGTCAAAACCGATTGGAAAAAGCATAAATTACTATTCGGATTCACAGGAACAAGTAAACCTGATTGAAGCATCAATTGAATCAGCCCTACGGTTTTCAGTGTTATACTTTTTCCTCCTGCATTTGGACCAGAGATCACCAACATACGTGAGAACTTATCCATAATCAAATTTTGAGGCAAAGTTGTTTTTCCTGCTGCCTTGTTGTTTTTCCACAAAATGGGATGAAATGCTTCAATGAGTTCGATGCGTGGTTCATCGGATATCCCTGGTAAACAGGCATTCAATTCGAGAGCAAGTTTGGTTTTAGCATTGATAAAATCGAGTTCGACTAATACTTTTTGGTAATTATTTATCAATTCTGCATGCAATGCAATTTCTCGCGTTAATGCCTGAAGAATTCGAAAAATTTCTTTTCGCTCATCGTCGATAAGTAATTCGAGTTCGTTGTTCAGTTCAATGTTAACTTGCGGTTCAATGAAGGTTAAGCTTCCCGTTTTGGATGAGCCAACAACGGTTCCACTAATTTTTCGTTTGTGTGTGGACACAACAGTCAATACGCGTCTTTCGTTCACAAATGCTTCACGTGTATCGGCCAAAATCCCTTCTTTGACCAATTTCCGCATTTCTTTATCAAAATTTCGGTTTATTTGATTCCGAACGGTATTTATTTTTTGTCGAATTTCAGCCAAAGCAGGTGATGCATCGTCTTTAATTTTTCCTCTTCGATCAAAAACCTTGTCAATTGCATCAATTATTTCAGTTGTAAAATATACACCTTCCACAACATGAATAAGGTTTGGATATTCTTTTTCCCTTTTATCGAAGAAATAGACAATGGCATTGATTAATGCAGAAGCACGTGCAATTCGAACAAATCCTTCTTGTTCTAAAACGGCATTTTGAACTGGTAATAATTTGATTTCTTTTGTTAATTCTTGAAAATCTAGCGCTGGAAATTGTTCTCCTTCTATGCGAATGGAATGAAACTCTTGTAATTTCAACAATGCTTGTTTGATCAAATCAAAATTCGACATCGGAATCAATTCTTCCAATTTTCGTTGTGCGGATGGTCCGATAGCGTAATTCACTAGCCATTCTCGGATGGTTGTAAATTCTAAGTCTTGAATCGTTTGTTGATCGAAAAATTTCATAGTGTAAAAGTAAACAATCTTCTTTGAAGAAGTGTTCAAGGCAATTGATGTTTCACTTTGTATTTTAATAGGAAAAAAGAGGAAATTTCCACTTGACGTTCAGGGAATAAAATCCAGTTTTTTCGTGTAAAATCAAGGGCATAAGTGTTGCTTATCCGTTAAACAACAGTAGAAAATGAGATGAAAATGGATGGATTTTTGAAAATTTCCGTAACTTTCCTTTGTGAATCGGTTGATTATCATCTTGCTTCTAGGGATTGGTTCGCTTTCCATCACACGCCGTTATGAATCGCGTGCTGTTTTTGGTATTAAAACTTCCATGCAAGGAAATGGAAACTTGGTAAGTATTTATGGTTATTTATTTGATGGTAGATCTTACACGCACAAACGCAATTTTAATAAAGATGAGTTTATTAAATATGCTTCTGGTTTTTGGCCCAGTGTTTTCAATCCGAAAAAAGAAAATTTATTTCTTGAAAATGACATCTCCGATTGTGATGTCTATGTAAATGACACGATTTTGGCTCAAGTTCCTTATTGTTTCTCTATAGATTCTCTTTGGAAAGTGAGATGGCCTTTGTATCCAGATGGTAGAGGAAAAGAAACCGGATGGGCAACAGGTGGTTTTTCTCCATCAAAAAAGCAGAAAGAATACTTGTACGAAAATTATGGTATCTCGAATATCGATCTTGATTTTTTTATCGATACCAATTTTTGGAAAATTTTAAGAGATGTCCAAAATCCGGATTGGGTATTAAATTATCGAAGTATGTGAAATGAAAAAGGTGAGTAAAAACCCACCTTTAATCTCTATTCTAAAAATCCTACAATCAGTTTTTGTTTCTTAATTCACCGAGTGTATAGAAGAATACCAATCCATATCCGAAAGAAAGCATTAAATGGAAAGGAACCATACCTAAATCACCATAGATTGCACGATTAATTGCTGTAAAACCAAACAACAACATCAGTAAACCTTCTCCGATTGTGATCAATGAAATGTTCTTTTTGTCGTATTTATTTCCTTTAAAATCTTGTTTATTGGAAACATTGAATTTCGGTGTTCGAACAAATGAACTTTTGATCCCCATATATCCTTCCATTACAGCAACCGTATTACTCAAAGCCAAGCCCATGGAAACGGTTAAAAATTGGAAAAAGCGACCTAAAAATGAGAAGAATGATTTAAACGCATTTTCTGTTTTATCGCGATATGCTAACCAATAATAATACATCAAGAACAAAGTACTCATGATAAAGAAAGATCCAAATTGAATAAAGAAATTCAAATCAGAAAAACTGTCTTTTATATGTAAAACCGGTACACTCAGTAATCCCATAATAAGAATAAAGAAGAAAACAGTAGAATTGAACAAATGGGATAAACCATGAATTCGATCCGACAACTTCACATTTTTAAACGTCAAAATCGTCCAAGCCATTTTACGGAAGCACTCTGCCCCGCCTTTCATCCAACGGTGTTGTTGATTTTTTAAAGCAGACATCGTGATAGGTAATTCTGCTGGAGCAACAACGTTTTCCAAATATTTAAATTTCCAACCACGAAGTTGAGCGCGGTAACTTAAATCTAAATCTTCTGTTAACGTATCATGTTCCCATCCCCCTGCACTTTCGATACACGCTTTGCGCCAAATACCGCCAGTACCGTTGAAATTGATAAAATGACCTGAAGCATTTCGTCCTCCTTGTTCAACGGCAAAGTGTCCATTCAAACCAAAGGCTTGTAACTCCGTTAAAATCGAATATGTTTTATTCAAATGTCCCCAACGCGTTTGAACTACACCCACTTGATCATCTTCAAAATATGGAACTGTTCTTTTCAAGAAATCAGGCTCTGGAACAAAATCAGAGTCGAAAATAACAATAAACTCCCCTTCAACTTGATTCATCGCTGCATCCAAAGCTCCAGCTTTATAACCTGTTCTGTCAACTCGGTGAATATGTTTGATATTTATACCTCGAGCAGCCACTTCTGCCACTTTTTTAGCGATCACATCCACTGTTTCATCCGTTGAATCATCCAATACTTGGATTTCTAGCTTGTCTGCTGGATAATCAAATTCTGCACACTTTTCGATGATGCGTTCAGCCACATAAAGTTCATTAAACATCGGTAGTTGAACAGTCACTTTAGGTGCTTTTTCTGGATCAAACACCGGTGGAATTTCTGCTTTTACTTTCTTTCTATTTCTAGCGTATGCAATTGCTAATGATAACTGCAAAACACTGTAGAAGAAAACCAAAATCAAACAAGCTCCATAAATGATCAAAATGATTCGAGCTGTCATGTGTGACCAATAGTGTTCTTTACCTTTGTAATCGCCCCAGTTAAACATCCATGTCACTTTCAGATTTGCATCGAAATTTAAGTTGGGTTGATGTGTAGGAGTAACTTCAAATTCAAACGATTTTTTTTCATAATCTTTATCAGAAACAAGTAATTGATATTTACCTGCTGGGATTTTAGAAATAATAAAATTTCCATCGTCATCTGTTTCAGCAACAAATTTCTTTTTTGATTCTAAATGCGTCACTTGAATTTTTAATTCTTCGACGTCTCTTTTTGTTCGTTGATCAGAAACATGTCCTTTCACACTAACTAATTCTTGTGCTTGCAAGGAAACCATGCTCAACACTAAAGAAATTACAAGAAAAATCCTTGTCATAAATGTTATAATAACTTAATTTGAAGCTACGAAAGTACAATTTTCTATCGGAATCTACGAATTATCGAACTACATTGAATAAAAAATATCTTTTTCACCTTAAAATTCAACAAATAAAAAAGTTCCCTCATATTTTGAAGGAACTTAAATTTTGTATCGATTAGAATAAATTACTGAACTACCACTTTTTTAATCATTCTTTGACCTTGTGTTGTTGTTAAAATAAATTGATAAATACCGCTCGATAAATCAGTAATCGAAATGATATTTTCTCCAGATTGAACTACTTGGTTTTTAACTAGTTTACCAGTAACATCCGTAATATCTAAACTTAGATTTTCTAAATTCGTTGATTCTAAAAATAATGTAAGTTGATTTTCAGCTGGTATAGGATAAATAGTCCAACTTGAATTCGCTACAATTTCTGATAAACCGACACCGCTTTCTGGTGAAATCTTCACACAATAATCTTCAACTTCACCATACGTGAATGATCCGCAAACTTGAGGTGGCGTATTCTGTCCTGTACCTTGATATGCCATCTGAATACGCATACGTGTTGTACCTACCAAAGCAGTAGCTGGTACAATTAATGTTCCTACAGCAGCCGTTGAACTTGCAGTACCTTGATTAAATAGTAATTCAGAACTAGAAAAAATTCCATCTTGATTCAAATCAATCCAAATTCGGGATAATTCATTGTAACTTGTACCTGAGAAACCAGGAGTAATCGTCAACGGATAAGATACACCTTGTTGAAACGAAAATAAATCTTGACCTGTAAAATCACCAAACCCGCTATTCGTTCCAGAATTATTTGTGATAGAACCTATCGTAACACTTGAAATCCATTCATCGGATGCATCCGTTGCAGCTGAACTACAATAAGCTAACTCGATACAATTACCACAACCTTTCGTTCTAAACGTAGAAACTGAAGTTGGATTACTCGTTCCATCAGCGCAAATGGATTCCAAATAAAATTCATAATCTGTACATGGTAATAAATCTGACAATTCGTAACTGGTTGAAGAAACAGAAACATCAGACCAAATATTCGTTCCAACTGGACGATAATAAAATTGATAACTAGCAGCTTGACTGAAAGAATTCCATGTTATCGTAGCTCCATTTTCTGTAATTAAACTAGCCGAACTGCCTGATGGCGCCAAACAGATTGAACCTGTACAAATTCCAGCCATTAAAATATCTAAAGTATTTTTTACATTTAGTCTTCCACTTGTTGCAAATTTGGTAGCAAATTGACTTTTAACATCTGTACCATCATACAAAGCTTGAAGAACTAGATCTGCTGCACCTTGCGGATCAGATTTAACAAAATCCATAAAGTCTTGACAAGGAATTGCATAAGCCAGTCCGATCGCTCCAGCAGTTAATGGACAAGAAAAAGAAGTACCAGTTGTTGTAGTATATTGATTTGATCCAGATGTTGTACGAACATTTATTCCAGGTGCACCTAAATCGACATGAATAACACCAAATCCACCAGCTGTTTGATCGTTGTGATCAGTTCTTCCAACTCCAATCATGTAGGGACTTGAACATGTTGTTGGCATATCACCGTTGGAATCTACATTCGATGTGTTGTTTGTTGTTGCACCAACATTTAAAATCCCATATTTTCCTAAAGTATCATACATGGCACACCACAATGGATAATTAGCAGCATTTGCATTATCAATTCCCCATGAAGCACTTGTAGCAACGACAAAAGCTCCTTCCGTACCGTTGGAATTATTCCATCTTTGACGCATGATCAAAGGATAGGTATAATTAGAAATAATATTTGCTTGAGAATTTACATTGTAACCTGCGACCACCATAATTTTAACATCCCAATTTACACCGGCTACCCCAGTTGAATTATTTCCTTGAGCACCAATCATACCAGCACAATTGGTTCCATGACCGCCAGTACCAATATTGTCATCATTGGATTGTACATTCCACCCGAAATAATCATCAACATATCCATTTCCGTCATCATCTATTCCATTACCATCGATTTCAGCTTGGTTTATCCAACGATTATCAACTAAATCAACATGTGCTAAATTTGCACTTTCAATCACACAAACAACAATATCATCACCTGATGCTGACGTCCCGCCTGTTGTTATATCCCAAGCTAAATCAGAATCTATATCTGCATCCACAGTACCACCCGTTTGACCCGTATTTACATGGTGCCATTGCTGAGAAAATTGAGCGTCATTTGGAGTTGTTTCTCTTAAAAAGATTTTGTGGTTATAATCTACTTGAGATACAGCATTGTTTTGCCACAACAACCGCATAAAATCGGAATGATTTATTTTTGAATAATCAAAAGATACCAACCAGATTCGCATAGGCGCTGAGACCTCTCTAATTAATTTTGTCTCATAATCAGATGGTAGAGATTTAATTAATTGATCAATATTTTCTCCGTTTTTTAACTGAACAAGAAATTCGCCTTCAAAATAGGAGATTGAATTTTGAGAAGAACTTTTTTGTTGAGAATAAATGGGAGATAAAATCGAAAATAAAAAAGTTAACAATAAATAATTTTTCATAGTTCTAGTTTTGAATGCTGAAAATACGAAAAAAGATAAAACAAACATGAAGAAAAATCGGATACTCTTGTAAACTTAAACTCTCAATTAATTGAAAAATTACCCGAATAATCTATGTTCTAAAAGTCAAGGTTCTCCCTCCCCAAATTATAAATACAAACAGAATTTGCTAAAAACAAAAAATCCCGTACATGTAACCATTACGGGATTTGAAAAAGTGGCGTCGACTTATGCTGACGTTTCTGTCAGCATCCTGACAAGCTTTGCTTCGTCAGGGCTCTCCCACCCCAAATTATAAATACAAACAGAATGTGCTAAAAACAAAAAATCCCGTACATGTAACCATGACGGGATTTTAAAAAGTGGCGTCGACTTATGCTGACGTTTCTGTCAGCATCCTGACAAGCATAGCTTCGTCAGGGCTCTCCCACCCCAAATTGATAAATACAAATAGAATTTGCTAAAAACAAAAAATCCCGTACATGTAACCATGACGGGATTTTAAAAAAGTGGCATCGACTTATGCTGACGTTTCTGTCAGCATCCTGACAAGCTTTGCTTCGTCAGGGCTCTCCCACCCCAAATTATAAATACAAACAGAATGTGCTAAAAACAAAAAATCCCGTACATGTAACCATGACGGGATTTTAAAAAAGTGGCATCGACTTATGCTGACGTTTCTGTCAGCATCCTGACAAGCTTTGCTTCGTCAGGGCTCTCCCACCCCAAATTATAAATACAAACAGAATGTGCTAAAAACAAAAAATCCCGTACATGTAACCATGACGGGATTTGAAAAAGTGGCGTCGACTTATGCTGACGTTTCTGTCAGC
>CAYRMV010000016.1:0-38232 GCA_964425255.1 uncultured Flavobacteriales bacterium | reverse complement strand
CCCCCGACCTGCTGATTACAAATCAGCTGCTCTAGCCAACTGAGCTACACCGGCAAAAATTGAATTTGGTAATCTAATTTTAAAGAACTTTTTCTTTTTATTTCCCGTTTGGGTTTGCAAATGTAAGTAGTATTTCTGAATCTGCAAGCATTTAATTGAAAAAATTTCATTTTTTTTCAAAAAAAACGGAAGCAATTGACTACTTCCGTTATAACCTATTCATTATTAATTATATCTAATTTTTCTCTTTGTGTTTAATTATTTGCTTTCTCAAAGCTTCTACTACCAAGTCCGCAGCTTCTTCAAATGATTTACATTGTTTTTTGGCAAACAATTCCTTTCCTGGAATCAACACCTTTATCTCAGTGATCTTATTTTCTTTCTCAGTGTTTTTGTCTAATCGTAAAAAAACTTCGCTTGCAATGATTTGATCAAAGAACAAACTCAATTTTGAAATCTTTTCATTAATATGGTTAATCAACTTTTGATCTGCCGTGAAATGAATTGAATGCACTTGGATATCCATAATCTAATCTTTTTTGTGCCCACGTGGGTGAGCTTGTGAATAAATATTAGTTAACTGTGCAAACGAGTTATGGGTATAAACTTGTGTCGCTGATAAATTGGCATGACCTAAAATCTCTTTCAAGATCTCCAGCCCCGCTCCATTGTTCATCATGTGTGTTGCAAACGTATGCCTCAACACATGCGGACTCCGTTTTTCCATCCTTGCTGCCCTACCAAGGTAGTAATTAATTTTTCTATAAACAAACTTTGGGTAGAGAATTTTGTCATTTATTAACACGAAAAGGAAATCACTCGTTAATCCTGAATTCATCTTTTCCTTTTGGTAGCTTAACACTAAATCGTGTAGTTCTTTTGAAATAGGAATAATTCTTTCTTTGTTTCTTTTTCCAACAACTCGAATAGTATCGTTTGAAATATCTTTCAGTTTTAAGTTTATTAGTTCAGATAATCGAATTCCTGTTTGATAAAACAACTCCAACATCAGTTGATCTCGCTTTCCTTCAAAATCATTGGTAAAAAAGGAGCTCTCTTCACTGAATTCCTCCATGTCTTTTTCCTGAACAAATACAGGTAACCGTTTTTGTTGTTTTGGGCCTTCAATTAGTTTGGCAGGGTTTGACTCTATGTAATTGTTTTTTAAGCACCATTTTAAAAAAGTGCGTAATGAAGAAATTTTTCGATTAACTGTTTTTGCAACTAACCCTTCTTCTAGCATGGAGACCATCCACCCTCGAATCAACTTATGATTGATTTCTTTTAAATCGGCATCTTTGGAGACTCCTGCAAAATCGATGAACTGTTCCACATCTTTTCGATAGGCAAGTAAGGTGTGTTCCGAATATCTTTTTTCGATTCGGAGGTAATCTTCAAAATGTTCAACCAAAAAAAAAGGAGTACTCATCGTACTCCTTAACGTATTTTTCACAGAAATGTTTCTTATTGTTCTGCAGAAATCATTCTTTCTTTGTAAGCAGCACGAATTCTTTCTTGACGAGAAATTACAGATGGTTTTGTGAATTCTTTACGGCTACGTAATTCACGCATCACATTTGTTTTGTCGTATTTTTTCTTATACTTCTTAAGCGCTCTCTCGATGTTTTCGCCCTCTTTTACTGGAATGATTAACATATTTTTATTTTAATTAAATTTCAAAATTGGAGTGCAAAGATAACTTCAATTTTTAAAAAAACAAATTTATTTCAAAATATTTCTTGAAATAACTAATTTCTGAATTTCGGAAGTTCCTTCTCCGATTGTACACAACTTAGCATCGCGGTAAAACTTCTCAGCAGGAAAGTCTTTTGTGTATCCATAACCTCCAAAAATCTGAACCGCTTCGTTGGAAACTTTACAAGCAACTTCTGACGAATAATACTTTGCCATGGCAGACTCAGTTGTCATTGGTTTCTTATTGTTTTTTAATTCAGCTGCATGATGTAACATCAATTCAGAAGCGAAAATTTCGGTTGCCATGTCCGCAAGCTTAAACCCAATTGCTTGGAATTGCGAAATTGGCTTTCCAAATTGTTCTCTTTCTTTGGAATATTTCAATGCTGCTTCGTAAGCTCCTTTTGCAATACCTAACGACAAAGCACCAATTGAAATTCGGCCACCGTCTAGGATTTGCATGGCTTGTAAAAATCCTTCTCCTTCTTTTCCGATTAAATTTTCGGCAGGAATACGGCAATTTTCAAAAATCAATTCACACGTTTCAGAAGCACGCATTCCTAATTTATTTTCTTTTTTACCAGCTGAGAAACCAGGTGTTCCTTTTTCAATGATGAAAGCAGACATTCCTCTTGAATCTCCTTTTGCACCTGTGCGAGCAATAACTACAGATACATCCCCTGATTTTCCGTGCGTGATAAAATTCTTTGATCCATTCAAAACCCAATGATCACCATCGCGAACAGCAGTTGTGTTCATTCCACCTGCATCCGAACCAGTTCCTGTTTCCGTTAAGCCCCATGCTCCGATCCACTCAGCAGTAGCCAATTTGGGCAGGTATTTTTTCTTTTGCTCTTCGGAAGCATGGTAATAAATATGTCCAGTACACAACGAATTGTGAGCAGCAACAGACAAACCGATTGATCCACAAACTTTGGCGATTTCTGAAACCACCGTAATGTATTCGTGGTAACCGAAACCTGAACCTCCATATTCTTCTGGGATAAAAACTCCCATCAAACCAAGTTCTCCTAATTTTTTAAATACATGAACAGGGAATTCCTGTGTTTCATCCCATTCCATAAAGTATGGACGGATTTCTCTTTCCGCAAAATCACGCACCATTTGCGCGATCATTTTTTGGTTTTCATTTGCTTCGAAATACATGACAAATTTCAGTTTTGGGGTATTATTTTTTTTAATAGTTCGCTAAATTAACAATATTCTCTGAGTATTGTTTTAGTTTTTCTGCACCTCCTAAAAATTCTAAATTGACTAAAAAATTGAAGGAAACAACTTCTCCTCCTTGAGATTTTACCAATTCTGCAGCCGCTGCCGCTGATCCTCCAGTAGCCAATAAATCATCGTGAATCAACACGCGATCTCCTTTTTCAATTGCATCCGTATGAATTTCGATAGTCGCACTTCCGTATTCCAAATCATAATCCAATGATACTTTTTCGTAGGGTAATTTCCCTTTTTTTCGAATCAAGACAAAAGGAACACCCAAACGAACAGCCAAAGGAAATCCAAATAAGAAGCCACGTGATTCGATACCTACAATTTTGTCTAATTTTTGGTCTTTGTAAGCTTCCACCAAGTGATCTATGATTTCTTGCGACAAAGTCGGATTCATCATAATTGGGGTGATGTCTTTAAAAATTATTCCTGGTTTAGGAAAATCCACCACATCTCGGATGGCCGCTTTTACTTTTGTTTCGATCATTTTATTCTACCATTAAATACGGTTTCAATTTGGCAAATAAATCTGCGTCAATCAACACTGATTTTCGAATATCCTCTACCGATTGAAAGGTCCCGCCTTTTTGAGCGCGCAATTTTACGATGGAATTCGCAACATTCCAAGAAATATAGGGATGATTTTTTAAATCTTCTGTTTGCGCGGTGTTGATATTGATTTTTTTCACATCTTGGATATCGATGGTGAAAAAAGGATTGATTTCTTCGAGTTTTTCTGGAGTCATTTTCCAAGCTTCTAAAACTTGATCTTTCGAGACATATCCACCCAGTTGATCTCGACGTTTGATAATCGATTTCGCAAAAAATGAACCCACACCCGGAATGCGCATCAACTCTTCTTCCGAAGCTGAATTAATGGCAATTAAAACACTCTTTTTAGACTCTGTATTTGTGCTTTCAGCAGCTGGTTTGTATACTTGCTTTTCAGAATAAAAAGTAGAATCTTTAATCAAAGCGAAGAGTTCATCTGAAATGACAAAAACTTTTTTCAGGTCTTCATTCGAACGAAAACCTCTTTTTCCGAATTTCATTAAAACTTCGGCTTGTTTGGGAGATAAACCCAATTTGATCCAATCGGAAGCCACATACGTATTCGGATCGAATTTTTTGTCTGGTACGGAAAATTTACTTCCTTTTTTATAATCTTGTTTTTGATTGTAATTTGACTCATCAAATCGAGCTTCTTGAAACGCTTTTTTTTCAAAATCGGATTGATGAATGCTTAGCTTCGTTGGTTCACGAAACAAAAAAATAGTCCGCGGAATTAAAACTACTCCCACAATGGAAATAGCAAAAATCAAAATTGCGCGTCTTGATTTTTTTGAAAATGAAGTAGTAGGCAAAGACATATCGTATTATTCTTCAGGTTCTTCCTCCTTCGGTTTTACACGAAGAACTTTAATAAAGAAATAAATTGTAGCTGCAACGAATATAATTTGCGTGACAGCCATCATAGTTAAAGCTTCTGAATTCATATTAATCTCCCTTCTCTTTGACGTTTCTTATAAGCTAAAAAGACAAAATAAGCGATCGCTAACCACAAGAATAACAACAAAGCTCTACTTAAATTCTTGAAAAGCATTGTTTTTTCTTCGTGGTCAATTTTAGCTAAACGAGCACTATCGTTGTTGATTATTTCATTTAATTCACGTTGTTTTTTCACCAATAAATAAGTAGAAAATGTCAACGATTTATCTGTATCTAATTGTTCATCGGAAACTTTTGCCTCATCGAGCATTTCTGGCTTGAAATCTTTTTTCAACTGAAGTAATGAGTCTTGTGACTCAGATTTTGCTTCAAGTTGATTCCAATCTTGATAAAAGGCAATTTTATTCTTGGAATCTTTGTGTGATAAAGTGTCCCAAATACTTGGAATACTGCTGTAAAGAACCCAGCCTAACAACAAAGGAGTTACATACTTGATGATGAATTTGAAAACAATTGGAACACGCAAATCTGCGCCCAACTGAATTTCTTTCCATCCTTTATCCATTCCAAAAATCCAAGCATATAGAATGATTTCAATGAACGCAAAGACTACGAGAGAAACTGTTCCTGCCCAAAAATCATATTCGTCAAATACACCATAGTGGAAAAACAATACCGTTGGTAAACCCAGAATCAATACAATTAACCCAAAAGTCCAAGCGGAACTTTTTTGTTTCCATCCAAACTCATCTTGCAGAAAGCCCATGACAGGTGTACCCATGGCCAAAGATGAAGTTATACCTGCAAAAAACAGCAAGCCGAACCAGGCAATTCCCGCTACTGTTCCGATTACACCTCCCCATTGTTCGAATAAATAAGGTAGCGTTTTAAACCCTAATCCCAATCCACCGCCTTCACTTAATAATTCACGCAGACCGTCAATTCCTAAGTAACCAACTGCGATAGGAATGATGATAGACGATCCCAAAACTACTTCTACAAATCCATTCATCCAACCTGCTGACATGGCGTTAAGTGCTACGTCATCTTTGCTTTTTAGGTAAGAAGCATAACATTGGATGGAGCCCATTCCGATGGATAAAGTGAAGAAAATTTGTCCTGCTGCAGCCAACCAAACTTTAGCATCCCAAATCGTGCTATAATTTGGTGTCCATAAGAAATTGAGTCCTTCTGTACCATTAAAGATAGCACCATCTGTACCCGCCTCAATAGTAACCGCTCTGTAAGCTAGAAAAGCCCCAAATAAAAGCAACAAAGGCATTCCGATTTTAGCAGCTTTTTCTACACCTCCACTCAATCCTTTGGATAAAATCCAGGTATTCAACAACAAACAAAGAACCCAAAAAATCACATTTTCAAAGGAATCAAACGACAAATAATTCCCGAAATAAGTTGCAACTTGAGCTTGTGTTTCTCCATTGAAAGTTCCGGCAATCGAATGATAAACATAGGATAATGTCCATGATTCAAGATAACAGTAGTATGCAGCTACCGCAATGTTGGTGAAAATTCCAAAAACACCGATGTATTTCCAAAATTTGCGCTTGTCCATCGCATCAAGAATAAACGGTGTAGAGTGATTACCACTTCGACCACCAAAGCGACCAACAGACCATTCAACAAACAACAAGGGAATTCCCATAACGAGAAAGCAAACCAAATAAGGGATAATAAATGCACCTCCTCCATTTTCAATTGCTTGAACAGGAAAACGAAGAAAATTCCCTAATCCAACGGCATTTCCGGCCATTGCTAAGATCATACCTACACGCGAACCCCAACCGGCCGAGTCTGTTTTTGCCATAGTTTTAACATTTTTTGGTTTCGAAAGATAGTATTTTTTTTGGAGAACGCATGAAACCCACTATTTTCCTTCTTCCGATAGAATTTTCAAAGTTTCTTCCAAACTTTTGGGTTTGTAACCGATTTCTTGTCTTGCTTTTGTCAAATCAAAACCTGTTTTGGGTGGTCTTTTTGCTGGTTGATTTAAGGTAGACGAGTCTATAATATTCACCTGTTCTGTTGAAACAGCTAAAAATGCAGCTACACGATGAACGATTTGATCAATACCGAGTAATTCAGGACCACACAAATGAAAAACTCCTGTTTTGTTTTGTAAACAAATTGCCAAACATCCCCAAGCTAAATCGTCTGCCCAAGTCGGCATGCGAAACTGATCATTTATGACATTCATCGGCTGTTGCTTAGACAGGGCATCCAACGCCCACAAAACAATGTTTGAACGAGATAAATTGAACCCTGTTCCGTACACAATAATGGTTCGAGCAATCGACCAATTGGAATAATTGCTATTTATTAAAAGCAGTTCGGCATCTACTTTTGATTTTGCGTAAATACTGAGTGGATTTACCTCATCCGTCTCTTTGTAAGGTCCGTTTTCACCATCAAAAACAAAATCCGTTGAAAGCAATTGAAAATGAGCTTCAAACTGTTGACTAGCTGCGAATAGCATGTGAGTAGCTTCCACATTTACTTGCTCGCATTCGTTTGGATTCAATTCGCAATAATCAACATTGGTAATCGCTGCTGTATGAATGACGTGAGTGGGATAAAACCCCGCAAAAATTTGATTTATTTCTAGTTTATTCGTAATGTCCAAAGACATGTAGTTGTTTGCTGGACAAGCAGGATTTCGATTAGACCCTTTGGAAGTTGCTAAAAAGTCTATGTTTTTTTTCAAACATTGCTTGACTAATTTTTGACCAAGTAAACCGTTGGATCCTGTGATTAGAATTCGCATAGTATTCGTTTATAGTTCCCAAATCGAAGAACGCCGTTTTTTTTGTAATTTGAAGAAATGTTTGTGTTCCAAAATCCATCCCATAATCAGGTAGAGAAATAGCGTAGACCCCAGAGTAACAAAGGAAGCATAAATAAATCCAAGTCGAACTTTGGACGAATTGATTCCTAACTTTCGAGCCCACCAAGAACAAACGCCATACGAGCGCATTTCGAAGAAAAAAACTATTTTTTGTATTGTTCTCATTTTCCAAGGATAAAAGTACCAATTTTACATGAGAGACAGGATTTTTTCTGACAAAATTCGTTGTATAATTCCAAGGCGCCCTGAGACGCCAAAGCCGAATCGACTGGAAAACCAAGCGCTTGCATTTTTTGTGTTATGGTATTTTTTTCAGGTTGAAGTTGTTGTAGCCAAAGTAGTACTTGTTGTTTCAATTCAAGGTCTTTTGTTTGATCCGCTTCCCACCACAAATAGGGTAAAAGTGCGTTAATCCAAATTAATTCTTGAAATGAAGATGAAAGATGCACACTGTGTTTTTTTGTTTCTTTACCCAATTGATAATGCGTTTCCCAAAAAGAGTGGATATTTATAAACGTTTTGTTCCAATTCTTCGCCAATTGTTTGGGAGAAAAAAACAAACTTTCTTTCCACAAAAACAAATCTTGTTGTCGGATAATTTGACCAAATTGCATCAAACGAAAAGGGGGGAATCCAGGAGGACGAAGACCAAAAAACTTCCACGAACTCGAAGGCATTTCGCCTAAACTATTTTTCCGTTGAAAATAGCGCCAATCCCGTTGAAGTTGAACCACAAACGGATCAGAACTTTCAATAGAAAGAAAGCCCGCTAAGCCGAGTGTCAAACTTTCTGGTAAGTCGATTCGTTGGTTCCACAAAGCATTTTTCTGCATCGCTTGTGTGAGTTCAACAAACGGTATACTGTTGATTTTATTCCCAAAGGCAGCTGCCAAAATCTCCAGTTGCAAACGCCATTTATCTCGCCCCAATTGAATATAGCGTTGATTGAGCCAATTGGCTTTTCGATCTAAACGACGAATACTTGCATTTTCTATTTCATTCCAACGAATCAAATCGGGAACTTCATTCAATAAATTGGCACAAGGAATAACCCATTTATTTTGTTGCATCAAATCAAACTTTTCCCATAGTTTCCCTTGAAGAAGTGGTTTTAGTTCCAAGGTTGGGATGCACTGATCGTGAATAAACACCTCTCGGTCATGTTCAAAAACAACATGTAAGATTACATTTTCATACGCTGGATCCGATTGGTGATTGTGTGCATACCAATCCGAAGATCGAACATGCAATTCGATGTTTCCACGCCAAATAATTCCATCGAGTAAAAAAGATCCGTTGAAAAAATCGGGTCCACTTTCTTGGTTATGCCAACCTGTATCGAGGAGTTCTATTGATCGTCCATCGACTAATTTCAATTGATGTGTTGGGAAACGTTTTAATTTCCAAACTTGATGTAAATAGGCTTCTTTCATGGCTAAGTCTTTGAATTTTAACTTGAATTTAAGAAACAAATTCATGTTGAACAAGTAATTTGTACATCTTTTTTTAAATGCAACCAAAAATTCACTATATTCGTCAGTATAAAAACATCATGGTTTAAACCTCTGATGTTGAAAACATACTACATTCGTCACTATGTACACTACTATTAATTTTCGTTCTTTTCGAACGCTTCTTTTATTTTTATCTGTTTGCTTCTCGTTTTTATTGCGGGCGCAAACATTTCCCAATCCAGCAAGTTTATCAACCGGTCAAGGTGCTGTAGGAACGATTGATCCACTGTGGTTAGCTTCTCCATGGTATGCGTCTAACCCACCGAACCCAATGGGATTGACTTATATTTCCACGTTGATTAACAACAATTGTGCACCCGGTTCTTGGGTAAATCCAGCAACGCTTCCTCCTCCAGTTAACAATGGAAATTGGATTACAGGTTCTGATGACAATTGCGCAACTAACACCAATTCTGGTTATCGTTATTTTCGTTTGACACTCGATTTACCACCTGATTGCAACGGATTTAGCGTTACAACAGCAGGAAATTATGTCTTGGATTTAATTGGTTATGCGGACAATACCATCACCAATGTTTACATCAACGGGAATCCAACTGGAATTAGTGGTGGGAATTATGCAGCAGGTGGACAACTAAATATCAATTTGCAAGGACCTTGGCTTGTTGGGACAAATTATGTAGATGTTTTGGTTCATAATTTCCCTTCCAATCCGGGAGATGTTAATCCGTATGGTTTACTTTTAGTGGCAAACGCTACAGCTACATCCAGTTTGGATACCGATGGAGATGGACTTAACAACTTGGATGACATGTGTCCTTGCGAAGCGGGAACAAATCCATACGGTTGCACTGATCCGTCTTTGTATAACTGTGATATCGATGCTATTCGCACCGCATTTACGACAGCAGGCTGTATTGAAATGCCCGGTTGTTCGAGTGATTGTAGTATTTACTTTATCAATCCACAACAAATGACTGGTTCGCAAGCCCAAAATTTTGCACAAGGATTGGGGGCCAATTTGGTTTCCATTCAATCAGCGGATGAAAACGCTTGTATTTTGAGTTCGTTGACTAGTTTGAATCAAACGGGTGTGATCTGGATTGGTTTCTCGGATGAAATCTCCGAAGGATCTTTTGTTTGGTACGATCAGTCACCTATTGTTTACACGAACTGGGCACCGGGAGAACCGAATCAATCGGGTAACGAAGATTGCGTTCAAATTTATCCAACAGGAGCCAGTCCGGGTACTTGGAACGATTTGTCTTGCTCCAGTTCGAACTCTAAATCCATCATCGAAGTCAATCTTTGTCCAGTTATCGATGCGGGTCCAAACATTGCTATTTGTGAAGGAAACTCAACCAACTTACAAGCAACGAATACCTTATTTGGTTCAGCGCCTTACACATATACGTGGGACAATGGACCAACTGGATTGACACAAACAGTATCACCTGCCGACACAACGGAATATTTTATTACGACAGTGGATCGTTATGGATGTACTACTTCGGATTCTGTAACTGTTTATGTAGATACTTTACCAATCGTTTCAGCTGGATTGGATCAGACTGTTTGTCCAGAACAAACGGTAACGTTAAGCGGAAGTGGTGCAAGCAGTTATACGTGGAACAACGGCATCACGAACGGATCTCCTTTTGAACCGTTTTTGAGTGCGGAAACGTATGTTGTAACTGGAACAGATGCCAATGGATGTCAAGACACCGACACAGTATCTGTATTTGTACAATTGGATGGATGTGCCAATTTCCCGAATACATATACCTGTGATATCGATTCCATTCGAGCTGCATTTACGCAAGCGGGATGCACGGAAATGGTGAGCTGTGTCAGCGATTGTAGTTTGTACTTTTTGAACGAACAATCGATGTCGGGAAGTCAGGCTCAAGCATTTGCACAAAACCTAGGAGCCAATTTGGTTTCCATTGAATCTCAAGCGGAAAATGATTGTATTGTGTCTTCACTTGTGAGTTTAGGATTGAACTCTGTGAATGATGTGATTTGGATCGGATTCAATGACGAAGCAACAGAAGGTTCGTTTGTTTGGTACGATCAAGCTCCAGTCGTTTATACAAATTGGGCAGCAGGAGAACCAAATGATGCTGGAGGAAATGAAGATTGTACCCAAATTTATCCTGACGGTTTCTGGAATGATTTACCATGTGGAATTGGAAGCGCGCGATCTGTGATTGAAGTCAATTTATGCCCTGTCATTGATGCTGGAGCAAATCAACTTATTTGTCTCAATGAATCTGCAACACTCACAGCTTCAACAACTATTTTGGGGTCTAGTCCGTACACCTACACTTGGGAAACAGGAACTACAGGTCAAACGGAAACGGTTTCGCCAACAACAAGTACCTTCTTTACGGTAACAACCGAAGATCGCTATGGATGTACCAATTCAGACAGTGTTTTGGTTGCTGTAGCACCACTTCCTCAAGCTTCGATGGACATTGACCAAGGATGTTTTGGTGATCCAATTACCTTTACAAGTACTTCGACCATTGCTGCTCCGTCTACAATTACGGGGTATGAATGGAATCTTGACAATGGAAGTCCAACTCAGACAAGCAGTTCAACTTCAGCGACCTACAACATGTCCGGTTCGTATAACATTTCGTTGATTGTCACTTCAAACAATGGGTGCAAGGACACCGTTGAACAAACCTTACTTGTGACACCAACTCCGACAGGAACTCAGAGTTATGCTATTTGTACGGGTGAAAGTGTCAATTACCAAGGCACAAACTATACTACTCCAGGAACGTATCCGGTTACACTACAAAATGCCGCAGGTTGCGATTCGATTGTGACGTTAACAATCATCCAACATCCGATTCCAAGTACCCCAATCATTAACTCTAACAGTCCGATTGCTTGTCCGGGTGACAACGTAACAATTGCAACAACACCTGTCACGGGAGCTACGTATGTTTGGACAGGACCGAATGGATTTACTAGTTCGAATCCGATCTTGAATTTCCAAGCAAGTGCTAGTGATTCGGGTACATACTCGGTAACTGTATTTGTCAATGGTTGTCCATCTGCAACGAGTTTTACGCAACTCGACATCACCGGCTGGATGGAATTGCCTTCCGAATTATTCCCGAATGTGATTACACCGAATGGAGACAACATAAATGACTATTTGGACTTGAATACGATGTTTACCACGTGTGTGCCTTATACCTTCCAATTATTTAACCGATGGGGGAATTTGGTTTACGAACAAGATTTCAATTCGCCTCCTTTCAAAGGAGAAGACCTCAATGGAAACGAGCTGAGTCCAGGCGTGTATTTCTACAAGTTGAATTACATGGAGCTAGAAAAAAATGGATTTATCACCATTTTGAAAGATTAATACTTAACAATGAGAGCAATCACCTTGATTTAAGATCAGGGTGATTGATTTTCTATTCGATCCGAATTTGTTCGAATGTGATACCCGTTTCGGTTTGAAATTCGATTAGGTAAATTCCGGGGGAGAAGTGAGATAAATCAATGAAATGGGTCAACTCATCATCTACAAGTTGGTGAAATAATTCTTGACCTTGGTTTGAAAATACACGAATTTGTTTGGCATAAACAGTACTTTGAATGGAAAACTGCCCCTTGGTTGGGTTAGGAAATAGTTTAAAAGTACCAGGAGCTAAATTCTTATTTACTGAATTTGTCTTTATAGAACCTTTTTTCAGAAAAACACCTGAATCAAATGAACCATCTATCCCATCAATAACCATAATTTGCACTTCGTAAATTGCTCCAGGAACCACTTGTTTAGAAATGTTTATTGCTTTGGTATATCCATCAAATTGAATAAAATAGGGATTACTAAAATTCGGAAATGCAATATTGAAAGCATTATTTTTATAATACTGACAATTAATACAAGGCCCCGAATTCAATTCTCCGTTATTAATACTTTGAACTGTAATAAGATCACCATTTGGTAATTGAGCAATATTGGTATAGTTGACTTCATTAATTTCCTTTATGAGGATAAAAAAGAAATCTTGAAAGGAAGTCCCAACATATTCATTATATTCTTCAGAGCCAAAAATAAATTCCATGCTCAATGAATCTCCTAAAGTTGTTAATTGAAATTTTAATATTGCTGCATCAAATGTCAAGACAGGAATGTTCAAAGGAAAATTATTGAAACCAGCAATACCTGGTAAAGAAAAATTACTCGAGTACGAATTTGTTGTATTGGGGCCAAAAAAAGGAATTGTATCATTATACGCTAACCCTGTACTAAGAAAAATCCCTTCTTCAAATCCTTGCTCTTGCAATACGCTTCCGATACTTCCTGTTTCAAAACGCGCTATTGCTTTTGGATGGCCAATAAATTGGATTTGATTTGTCCATACACCTTCACCCATGAAATGGTTTTGAAGTTCAAGTTCGAGGTTATCGATTGGACTGGTTATCACTTGAGAAAAACTGAAAAGTGGTACAAAAAAGATTAGCAAAAGTTTCATCTGGAAAGAAATTTCAACGAATATAAATAATCAAAACGGAATTGAATTAGAAATTATGTCAAAGGTAGAAATCATTGATTGACTTGATATCAAACATTTCTAAATGAAATCAAAAAAACGTACCCAATGAAAGATTCAAATAACTCATTTGACCTGTGTAACCCAAAAAATTCTTTCTCCGAACATACTCTACTTCGAAAGTGAAATTATTTCTAGTAACGATTGATAAAGCAGGTATAACACCAAAATCAAATTCAAACGAGGGTACTAAAATATCATCTGTCCCCAAATACATCCCGCCCGAAATTTTTGGTTCTAGTGTTAGATTTTTGGAAAGTTTTTGTTGATACCCCAACCCGATGTGCAAAGGAGTTAAGATTAATCCTGAACCATCTCCTAGTATCAATCCTAAACGCAACCAATTTAGCCTGAAATATAGGTTTTCATGAATCGGTCTTAACTTAAAATCATTTCCAAATTTCATTTGTACTCCAAATACCCCACTTTGAATGTCATTGATTTTTCCATTCCAAGCACCAATAGTGCTAAAATCCATGTAAAAACGTTTGTTGGATTTTGAAACGTCCGAACTATCTTTATCAATTATTTGAGTATGTGCCTGATAATGAATAAACAGACAAAGGAACAAGTTGAATAGGTAATCTAATTTCATGCTCATTGATTTATGAATTCGAAATTAAATTTACGCTTTTTTACCAACGGAACGATTCAAACAATCCTTTTCACCTTCATAATTTGAACTAAAATTGTTACCCCCGCGTTAGGGATTGCAGTGAAAATCCTTTTTTAGAGCGGTAGCTAAAAAAGATTGCAACGGAAAGCCCGACCCGAAGGGGAACGCCCAAAAAATCAATAGAAAAAAATTACTTCCACTCGGGAAACAAGCTCAACAAGCCGGCTTCGGAGGCATCGCAGACACCACGCTCTGTAATCAATTTGGTGACGTATTTCGCAGGTGTGACATCAAAACCGTAGTTGCTTGCTTGCGTTGTTTCGGGACAAATCAACACAGAATCAATCTGACCTGCGCTGTTTTTTCCGATCATGTAACGTACCTCATCTTGGTTGCGTTCTTCAATCGGAATTTCTTTCAATCCGTCACGAATCGTCATATCCAAGGTTGTTGATGGCAAAGCAACGTAAAACGGAATGTTGTTATCCTTCGCTGCCAAGGCTTTTAAATACGTTCCAATTTTATTGGCAACATCACCGTTTCGTGTTGTGCGATCGGTTCCCACGATGACCATGTCGACCATGCCGTGTTGCATCAAATGTCCGCCTGCGTTGTCCACAATCAAGGTGTGGTTTACTTCGTGGCGCGTCAATTCGTAACAGGTTAAATTTGAACCTTGGTTGCGAGGTCGGGTTTCATCTACCCAAACATGCACCTTGATTCCTTTTTGAACGGCTTGGTAAATCGGCGAAGTGATTGTTCCCCACTCCACGCAACCGAGCATTCCGGCGTTGCAATGCGTCAAAATATTGACTACCTCTCCGTTTTTGCGTGCGGCAATTTCTTCGATAATCGGCAAACCATGAACACCAATCATGCGGCATGTTTCCACGTCTTCTTCCACAATGGCTTGCGCTGCTTCCCAACTCGTTTGCAGGAAATCTTCTGCGTTGTCTAAGGCTGCACGCATTTTGTCTAAAGCCCAGAAAAGGTTAACAGCTGTTGGTCGAGATGCTCTCAATTCGCTGAAAGCTTGATCCAAAAACGAACCATCCAATTCTTCTTCAATCATTTCGCGCACCGCCAAATAAATTCCATAAGCGGCAGTTGCTCCAATCAAAGGTGCTCCACGAACAATCATTTCTTTGATCGCATCCACGGCATCGTCGTAAGTTTCCAACTTAACTACCACAAATTCGTGTGGCAATTTGCGTTGATCGATTACTTCTACAAAACGGTCTTCTGTGGGCCAAATGGTTCTAAACTTGCTCATGGATGCTTTTTTTGGGCAAAGATAAAGATTCATTTTGAGTTGATGCATGCAAAATCAAACCATCAATAATCCCACGAGTCGGTAAACGAATTGTAGAAATTGAATCCTACTTTGAAATTCAGTGATGCTTTGGAGAACGTATTGTCTTGTGTAACTGCATAAACACCCAATTTAAAGATGGATTTTCGGATGCGGATTTTGCGTTCGATCCCGGCATAAAATTCAATCTGTGCAAAGTTGGCATCGGGAATAAACAACATGCTTCCACCCACGGTTTCTTCCAATTTCAGGCGGTTAATCAACCAAATTTTATTCAAGAAAAATCCGTTAAAATGGTGAATGTAATTGAACTGAAGGTAGGAATTGGAAGTGTTCAACGCAGTGTCTAACAACTGTAAGGTATTTACCGGATTGGAGAAAAACCAACGGTCGGATGGTCGGAAAAAGGTATGTTCGATTACCCGTAAATCTTTCTTAAACAAAAATGTTCCTGCACGCAATTTCCATTGGGATGTTCCGAAGGAATTTAATTTGATGTCGTCACGCACCTGCAATTCCAGGAAATCAAAATTAGCTTGTGCTGCAAAAATGGATGGAATTCCTCGTTTGTAGGTCAAATTTACGACCGGCCATAGTGAACCAAGTACTATTTTTCGTTTGTTTCGGATGTAATATTTTTGTCGGAAATGATATTCCAAATCAATGGTTGTCAACAGAATTCGATACGGATCAAAAGTCTGGGGTTGCTGAAAATTGCCAAAAAGATTCACCCAACTGGGGTATTTCAAACTATCGATTGATTTTCGATCGGAAAACAAAACACTCGCTTTTAAATACAAACCATTCAAAAGTTCTTGCGAATAATTGACTTGAATTTTCTTGTTTCTAACCCGATTTGCTGGTGCAAAAGCCCCTTGAATGTTTTGGTTGCTGGTGACAAAATCATATACGTCTCCAACTTCAAATCCAATTTTGGAAAAATTCATCGTATTGTACATGAAGGAAGCGCCCATGCTTCCTTTCAAATCTCGGTTGAGGAATCCATAATCGGCTTCGGGATTCAAGCTAAGTTTTTTGCCGTTTTTAAATTCTTTGGTGTACTCGACTTTCAAACGATGCCGGTATCCTCCTACTCCAAACGGAATCACTTGACTGATGAGTGGATTGATCCAAACACTGTATTTTTTGAACGAATTGACATGCCCGATTCCATTAAAAACAACCGAAATAAAGGTGATTCGATTGCGGATACTATCGTTTCTTCGTTTGAATTCATCGCTTTCGTGGTAGGTGATGATACTATCTTGGGTATGAATGAATTTCTTTTCTAAATCCGTCAATTCGAAAGGACGATTTACGGTCCAATAGGATGAATCTCGGTCAAAGGCGTCATCTGAAAAAGAACTGGTTTCGAGCCAAAATTTGCTGGGTTTATCTAGCTTTTCGAAAGAATAATCGCTTTGACGAACGCGAATCAAGCCATTGATTTTGGTTTTTCCTTCTTTGATTGAGTAGACAAAATCTTTGCGCGTTGGCAGGATTCGTTCACCAAAATCCACATAATCAGCGGCGATGTGCATTTCTTTGAAATAAAGTAAAACTCCCGGATTGATTGCCAATTCGTACGAACGAAGTTTCCATGATTGATCTTCAATGAAAAGCGTACCTGAAAACAAGGCTTCGTAATCAAACTTCGGAGCAACGCGAATTTGGTAAATCATTTTGTTGGTGCTGTCCATGAAGACATCTTCGAGATAGAATGCATAGTACAACATTGCGTTGAAGGCCAAAGGAGAAATCAGTGGATTTTGGGTCAACCCAGGAGCATCAATGGTGTTATCTAACAAATTAAAATGCGCTTCTTTGATTCCATTGACAAACAAATATGGATTTCGTTCAATTCCCTGACCAACAGGCGCAAGGGGTTCATTCATTTCAAACGAAACCGAAACCCCGACTCCTCCACCTGAATAACGGTCTGCGAAATCATTGAAAGCATAAAATTCGTCTTTGAAACGGGTTCCATTTTCAACATACGATTTGGCTCTCCATTCGAGGATGTTTAACTTCTCTTTCCCAACGATGGAATCTTTGAAAACACTGTCCATTTTCCCTTTTTCTAAGGTTCCATAACAATATGTGTCACAGGTGTATTCTTGGCTTAAATCTTGGTAAAAAGGACGTTTTTCGATTACTTTTTGCATCACTTCTTTCCCCCGAGATCGATCGGATTGATAGACAAATTCGACTGTTTGGAGTTCTCTAACCTCCTCAATTAAATGATAAACAACGGTATTTTGCCCTGCGCCAATGGTTAAGGTATCTAATTTGGACTGAAAACCTAAAGCTTGAATTTCCAAGACATGAATCCCTGCTTTCAACTCTAACTGAAACACACCCGAAGCATTGGCAACAGTTCCGTAAGCGGTTTGTTTAACGCGTATTTTTGCGAAGGGAACTCCCTCCCCGTTTGAATCAAAAACAGTTCCTTTTAATTGTTGTGCTGAAAGACCATTCCAAGTGAAAAGTGTAACAATTAATAACCAAAAGATCTTGCTCGATTTCATGTTTTTGGATTCGTTTTTTGTTAGACTAACTATTAGAGAAAAATTTACAAAAGGGAGCATTATTTTAGTTCGGTTTTGGAAAATCCTTTTTTTTATCGAGATGAGATTAATTTGTTTTAATTCGATTATTTCGTTTAGATGAGATGTCGAGGCGCGATTAATCGCGCCTCGACGAAAATGAAACCTTTCAAGAAAAAAATCAATGCTATCTTCTTATCTTTATCCCATGGAATACCCTGAAACATTCACCCCAACAAGTCGGGAAGATTTGCGAAACTGGCTCGAAAAGAACCACCTTTCCAACGATTCAATTTGGTTGATTTACCACAAAAAAAGTACGGGTAATTCGTCCTTGACTTGGAGCGAAGCGGTGGATGAGGCTTTGTGTTTCGGGTGGATCGACAGTCGGCGAAAAACTTTATCTGAAAATCAATTTATCCAGTATTTCTGTAAACGGAAAGCCAAAAGTAGTTGGTCCAAAATCAACAAAGAAAAACTGATTGAACTAGAAAAGAAAGGACTTATTCATCCTGCTGGTTATGAAAGCATTCGCATTGCCAAAGAAAATGGTTCGTGGGAAATGCTCGATGAAGCAGAAAATCACATTCTTCCTGCCGATTTGGAGCGAGCAATATCTGAAATTCCCGAAGGAATGGAACGTTTTAATTCATGGAGTAAATCGATTCAAAAAATGGCATTGCATTGGCTCCTTTTTGCAAAGAAAGAAGAAACACGGTTGAAGCGCATTGCGAAAATTACCTCATACATTGAGCAAAACATAAAACCAAAAAACTTTGTCTAAACCAAACACTCTTTACATCCAAATTTTGCATTCAGATTAAAGGGGAATATCTGCAAAAGAAGCCGCACTTCGTTTCCATGCAGATTCTGTTCCTGGGCGAAGTAATTGAATCGTCTGAAATCCTGCGGCTTGGGCTGCCTCAAGTTCTTCTCGGATGTCTGACAAAAACAAAATCTGTTCGGGAAAAATTCCAATTTGTTCAGCAATCAAGCTGTACGTAGCTGAATCGCGTTTTCCTCCCGTTTTGGTATCAAAATAATGAGAGAAGAAAGGGGTCAAATCACCTGCTTCGCTGTAACCGAAAATTAATTTTTGCGCTGCAACAGATCCAGATGAAAAAACTCCCATTTGGATTCCTTGTTTTTGCCAATTTTCCAACGCCGGTTTGACATCGGGATATACATGACCTAAAATTTCACCGGACTGATAGCCCTTTTCCCACAAAATTCCTTGCAAGGTTTTCAACGGAGTTATTTTTCGATCTTCTTCGCTCCAACGACGCAAAACAGCCAAAATTTCCTCCGGAGTTTGTAAACGCTCACCTGTTTCCGTTTGATACACATTTTTTGTCTGTTCGAAAACTTCTTGAACTTCTGGTAAATCAACCAAATTCTTTGTTTCATCAAGATGTGATCTAAAATAAGGAAACAACACTTCGTAAACAAACGAAACTGAAGTGGTTGTACCTTCGATGTCTGTCAAAATATAAGAAACGGAATTTGCTAGCATGTAACTGAAATTTAAAATTTAGAAAAATGCACCAATTCAGTGCTTTTTATTTCGCAGGACAAAGGTAAACACTTGAAGGGAAAATAAAACAACTGATATTTTGAAAAATTGAAAATGGATTCTTTTTTCTCTTTTATCGATTTTTATACCAATCCGAGTGTCGGGGGATTTCTCCTATAACCAGCATCAGATCAAGCATTAAATTGGATTGAATTCCTTTAATTCCTGATCCCATTACATTCGATTGTAAATCAAAAGTCTTATTTTGCAACATGTTTCCATAAACGGAATAGTCTAGCTGAATAGTTAGTCGTTCCGTTAATTTGACTTTTGGTGTAATTCCAACAACCACATGCGCCATATTATCGATCACATTTCCAATGTTATAACTATCGTCATTCAACGACGACAATCCAAATCCACCATGAACAAGCAACCCAAGATGATTCGTTTTTTTGGAAAACTTAGCGACTTGCGCCACATTTAAAACCATTTGGGCAGAAGCACGTAATTGTCTACTTTCAAATGAAAAATTCGAAACATCGCTAGCATATTTACTCATTCTGAACTCCATTCTTATTCCAACCATTCGTGTCATCATGTAACGCATCGAGATGTTTGCACTAAAAGCGTTCAAACTTTTCATGTTATATCCAGGTGTTAGCGGTTTTGAAACATTAATCAATCCGAAACTAGGTTCTTAACTAAAGTGGTTCAATTTATGAATTTGTGAATAAGAAAGAGTAGAGAATAAACAAAATAAAAAAATGAATCCAAAAAACCTCATCATAAACCGTTATTGTCTTTTACAGTAAAAGAAGACAAAAGGAGTAGTTAATTGATAAAAAAGCGAATAAACAATTTATTTTTAACGAATTAAGCTGGATTTACCTTGGCATACGGAAATCAGCAAAAGCTTGCTCCACTTTCGAATCGGTGTAATGAGGAACCCATCCACTCATGTCGATAAAAATGCGAATGGCTTTCACAAACGGATTTGTTTCACCCGCATCGAACCAATGTTTTGTACCAGCAGGAACCGAAATCAAATCCCCTTTTTCACACAGCAAATTGAAAATCGGCTCATTTTCTAAGTGAAACCAAAACAAGCCTTTTCCGTCCACAAAAAAGCGAATTTCATCCTCGGAATGGGTGTGTTCCGCCAAGAATTTATTTCGAATCGCTTCGTAATTTTCGGTCGTTGCATTGATTGAAATTACATCGGCTGTTAGGTATCCACCTTGTTCCATGAAAGGCTTCAAATCTTTTTCGTAAGCAGCTAGAATTTCTTCTTGTGTTGCACGATCATCAAAAACTACATCACAAGTCCATTGATCGAAAAAAATGCCACGTTTGTTCATGAAATCACGAATCTCACTCGGATTTTCAATTTGGATATTTGCTGTTGGAACGGATAAAATGGCCATAATTCTTGTTTAATTTGATTTTTATCTGATTGCTAACAAAGTTACACAAAAACTAAACAGATTGCTGTTTCATCCACTCGACTTGTAGCAGATATTCTAAGGTTTCCAAGTGTCGTTTTGCTTCAAACAAATTTTTTCCCCAAGCATACGTTCCGTGATTTCGGATCACAAAACAATGGTTGCTCATTTCCGTTTGGCGTATTTTTATCCACGAAGAAAATTCAATCATGTCTTGCGAATTGTCTAAAACGGGAACATAAACCGTTGCATCGTGTGTTGATTGTCCGGCAAATCCCTTTTGAATTTCATATCCTTCGAAACGAACTTGCTCAATCACTTTTTGAGACATCAAAACAGAATACGGTGAATGACTGTGCAAAATTACCTGAGTTTCGGGGAAAAGTTGATACAAAACACAGTGAATCAAGGTTTCTGCAGATGGTTTTACACCCTGAAAATCAGGTGTTGGATTCCCAGAAAAATCAACTTCCATGAAATCTGTTGCTTGAAATTGCGATTTATCAATCCCAGAGCGGGAAACAAACAAAGTCTGATCGGTGTTATTCAAACGAAACGAATAATTCGTAGACGTTGCAGGCGACCAGCCTTTCTGATGGTAAGCACGGATTGTCTCAGCCATGGCTTGTTTGAAATTTTCCAACGTTTTCATGCCACAAAAGTACGCTTTATTCTATTTTCACAAAAAAAGAAAAAGAAACCAGTTAAAAACAAATTGAATGGTGACGAAAAATCATTTTTAAACTATTTTTATGCCATGAAGTTGCACTTCCTTTCTTTCGTATTGATCCTGAGTTTTTCTGTTTCCATTTCTTGGGGACAAAATTGGAAAACCTTGCCAAAACGCTATTTGCAAAAAGTCTTCATGGACACCACTTCCAAAGAGAGACCTCAGTTTTTGATGTATCCCGTGGTTGCTTATTCACCCGAAACAAATGTGGAATTTGGATTAAGTAGTTTGTATGTCCACTATGCGAAAGGCGATACCACCAATCGCTTGAGCGAAGTCAATGCTTTTGTTTTTTATACGCTTGAAAATCAATACGGAGGAATTATAGAACATGCACTTTATACGGATAAAAACAAGTGGTTTTTTCTGGGAAAAATGAAATTCCAAAGTTTTCCTTTATCGTATTATGGCATTGGACCCAACACAAGCAGTAATAAAATTGCTCGGGTTGACGCTTTTCAATTTCAGTTAAAAGAACGTTTTTTGAGACAAATTAAAGGCAATTTTTATGGTGGATTGGAAATGGATTTTCAGCATTTAAGCAACGTCGATTTTGCCTTATATCAACCTAATCCGTCGTTTACTTTTCCGCGTGGAGTAAATGGTTCTACCAATGTAGGTTTTGGACTTGGCTTGTTGTACGACAATCGACACAACGTGCTCAACGTCCGTGACGGTCTTTTTGCCGAGGCGGCATTCATTCATTATCATCCACATGTTGGAAGTAAATTTAACTTTACAACTTTCTCGACAGATGTACGCTATTTTGTCCCAATACGCAAGCGAAATGTCTTAGCCCTTCAAACCATTGGACAATATACGTATGGCGATGTGCCGTTCAATCAATTGGCATTGATGGGAGGAGAAAACATGATGCGCGGCTACTACACAGGCAGATACCGAGATAATCACTACATGGCTTTGCAGGCAGAATATCGGATGCTTCCCTTCTCTTTTGCTAAACGCTTTGGTGCTTCGGTTTTCTTTGGAACGGGTTTAGTTGGCCCTTCTTTTTCAGGACTTCAAGCCAAAAATATGGTTGTGGCTGGCGGTGCTGGCTTGCGTTTCTTACTATTCCCGAAAAAAGATGTTTGGGTTCGCTTGGATTTCGCTGTAACCGAAGAAGGAAATGGTTTTTATATTTTCATTGGGGAAGCTTTTTAGTTAGTTTTAACGTTTATTTAAAACCAGTTGTCTAACGGATAAGCAACCTTTATGCCCGCATAAACACTGGCTTTTGGATGTAAAGCGATGTTTTCGTTATCTGCGAAGCATCGTGTCAAAACGAAGTTGAGGCGCGATTAATCGCGCCTCAACTTCTACCTTAGAATTTACTTCTATATTCGAATTTACTCCTCGATCCGTTTCTGTTTCTCATTCTGTTTTTCACTTACTCTTTGTGGAAAAAGTGAATATAACGTTTAGAATAGAACTGTTGCTTAACGGATATGCAACCGCTATGCCCGCACAAACACTGGATTTTCGATGAAAACCGATGTTTTCGTTAATCATTGCTCCCGTTTCTGTTTCTCATTCTATTTTTCGCTCTACTCTTCGAGGTAAAAGTGAATTTAACGTTTAGAATAGAACTGTTGATTAACGGATAAGCAACCGTTACGCCCGCATAAACACTGGCTTTTCGATGAAAACCGATGTTTTCGTTATCTCCTCGCTCCGTTTCTGTTTCTCATTCTGTTTTTCGCTCTACTCTTCGAGGAAAAAGTGAATTTAACGTTTAGAATAGAACTGTTGTCTAACGGATAAGTAACCGTTATGCCCGCATAAATACTGGCTTTTGCTGAAAACGTAGTTTTTTTCAGAATAACTAGTTTACTAAATGACTAACCAACTAATCGACTAACTAAGCTAACTAATTAACTAAGAAACCAATCAAAACCCTTTCGCTTCCAAAATTGCTTGCATTTGTGCTTGTAATTGCTTGGCTTCGCGCGCAGCAGCTTCGGCAAAATCGACCTCGGAGGAAGCATACAAAATTTGTCGGGAAGAATTGACCAATAATCCGCAATCGCTATTCCAACCGTAGTTTGCCACGTCTTCTAAACTTCCGCCTTGTGCACCTACACCTGGAACCAAGAAAAAATGATTGGGAACTAATTTTCGTACCTCACCAATTCCTTCTGCACGCGTTGCGCCAACCACAAACATCGTGTTTTCGGGCGTTCCCCATTCGGCTGTTTTACGCAATACTTTTTTGAATAATTCTTCGCCTTTGTTGTCGGTTGTGAACTGAAAATCGAGGGCTCCTTTGTTGGATGTTAAAGCTAACACGATCGCCCATTTTCCATCAAATTCCAAAAAAGGTGTTATCGAATCTTCTCCCATGTAAGGCGCAATGGTCACCGAATCGAAATTCAGGTATTCGAAGAAGGTTTTTGCGTAATAGGTTGATGTATTTCCGATATCTCCCCGTTTTGCATCAGCAATCGTAAAACAATTAGAAGGAATATATTCCAAGGTTTTGCGCAAGGATTCCCATCCTTTTGGTCCGTAACATTCGTAAAAAGCAAGGTTTGGTTTATATGCCACGCAAAAATCTTTGGTTGCATCAATAATTGCTTTGTTAAACTCAAAAATCGGATCTTCTGTCTCTAAAAGGTGTGTTGGAATTTTCGCCAAGTCGGTGTCTAATCCAACGCATAAAAATGATTTTTTTTGTTTGATTTCTGCAATTAATTCTGCTCTTGTCATGTGATTTTCTTTGCCCCAAAGGTACAGAGAATTTGTGGAAGGTGAGATTGGAAAAGAAATCTTCCTATCTTTAATAAAAAATATCAACCATGAAAAAAACAATTTCAACTGCAATTATATTGCTTTTTATCCTTGCTCTATCTCAGGTATATGGACAAGATTTACGAAATAAAAGCAATGCATTTGGGAAAATCGAATCGAACGGAGATATCCGAATCAACGGTTCCGTGAAGGGTCGCTTCGAGTCGAATGGAGATATTCGCATTGGTGGTTCGGTGAAAGGGAAAATCGAATCCAACGGTGATATTCGAAAAGGAGGATCAGTAATTGGTCGGGTAGAATCTAATGGAGATGTGCGAATCAACGGTTCTGTTAAAGGAAGAATCGAATCCAACGGTGATATTCGAAAAAACGGTTCGGTAATCGGGAGCGCGAAAGGTGTTAGTGCCAGACAAGCAGCGGTGATTTACTTTTTTGATTTCTTGGAAGGTTTACCAATTGAATAAAACAAAAAACAGCAGGAATGAATTTCAACCTGCTGTTCTTTATGTAATTAGTGGAAATCACTCAATAATCTTCACCATCGTCTCTTTTGTTCGGGCAGAAAAATAGCCTAAACAAGCAGTTCCAAAATTCGACTCCGGATTGGCGGGTGTTGCACCATTGGTCCCTCCTCCATTCTGATCCAACGCAAAGAAATACTTGTAAACAGGTTGATCGATGCAATACATCGTTACTTCGGCAGTGTCGCCCACTTCGTAATCACCAAAGGAAACGGGTTGTAAAATTTCAACACCATCCGACAATTGATCATCTTGGATGTAAATTCCATTCAAGCGTTCCGAATTCTTTTTTAACTCAAATTGATAGTAATTGGCTACACCTGCTGGATCCAATCGATTTGCTACCAATAAAATAAACGAATCTGGTCCAAATGAAAAGTTTTGCGTCGTCAAGGAATCAATCGCCACTTGATAAGGCAAATAACTTTGTGCCGTAAACGTTTCATTTCCGATCGTAACTGAAATGGTATAGGTTCGACCTTCAACGCCTAACAAAGAACTCGTCTGATACAATCCCGGGGAAACCAAACTCAATGTTTCTGAATTTCCAGCATTGTCTGAAATGATCACCACTGCGTTGTCAACCGTTGGAAATGCTTGATCTTCGTCAAAATTCAAGGTTTTGGTTATTCGAACTTGGTGAACTGTTTCTCCTTTTGTTACAAATCCTTCGATAACGAATTTCGGATCGTCCTTGTTCAAATCCAAATCGATTACTTTTTCGCATGAACCCAAAGTCAATGCAACAACAACGGCAAATGTTATAAAAATTATTTTTTTCATCTCTTTGATTTTCATATCGTTATTTGAATTTGAAGTTGTATGTAATTGCTGGAACCCAACGGAACAACGAAACTTGTACCGCATCCGTTACATTTGGATTGGCTTCATTTTGCTCAAAACGAATAGAGAAAGCATTCTCTCGTCCATAAGCGTTGTAAATCGAGAAATTCCAGCTGCTTTCGTATTTTTCCGTTTGCTTGCGAATCCACGTTACGCCTAAGTCCAAGCGGTGGTAATTCGGCATACGGGAAGCATTTCGTTCGGTGTAAGAAAATTGTGTTTCGCCATTTACCTCGTATTTTCCAGAAGGGAAAGTCACTGCATTTCCTGTGTAGAACACAAATAGCGCCGAAACTGAAAGTTTTTTAGTAATGTCATAAATTCCGACAACCGAGATGTCGTGAGTACGATCTTGTTTGGCTGCATACCAATTTCCTTGGTTGATCCCGTCGATTTTGCGTTCTGATCGAGACAAGGTGTACCCAACCCAACCGGTTAATTTTCCTGTTTTTTTCTTCAAAATTAATTCAACTCCATAAGCGCGACCAACTCCATATTGCAACTCTCCTTCCAATTTATCATTGGCAGATGTATTTGCTCCATTGCGGAAATCGATTTGATTTTGTAAGGTTTTGTAATACGTTTCCACATTGAATTCGTACTGATTTTCCTTGAAATTTTTGAACCAACCAACCGAAAACTGATCTGCTAATTGCGGTTTGGTATTCAAGCTTGTTCCCAACCAAACATCGGTCGGAGAAGCTGCCGTTGAATTCGATACTTGGTGAATGTATTGCGCATTTCGAGCATAAGCTGCTTTCACGGAGGCTGTTTTGGCATACGAATAACTGAATGATAAACGCGGTTCCAAATTCCAATACGTTTTAACCACTTCGTTGTTGTTGTATCTTGTTGTCGAAGCCACCGAACCATTTGGATTGTACGTAAAGAAATCTTGTCCGTTACCTAAAACGGAGAATGAACTCAGGCGAACACCATAATTTACGTTCAAATTTTCTGTCCAACTCCACTCATTGTTGATGTACGTTGCCGTTTCGATGGATTTTGTCGGTTCCAATTTCGTTATGTTCAAGCCTGAATTGGAATTCGCTTCGATTTGTCCAGGAGTGATTGTGTGGTGAATGGCATTAATTCCGAAACGGATTTTGTTGCGGTTGTTGGCAAAATACTGGAATTCTTGCTTCAAATTGATGTCGTTGATTCGTGAAGTAATATCAAAATCCACATCTCCGCCTTTGATCGAAATTTTGTAATCGTATTTGCTATAAATAAAGGAAGTATTGGAAAATAATTTTTGGTTGATGATACGATTCCAACGAATGGTTCCAGTAGCATTTCCCCAGTTGATTCCAAAAGCATCGCCCACTCCCAGGTTGTCTCGACCAAAATAACCCGACAAATACAAGCGGTCTTTGGACGAAAGTTTGTAATTCACTTTTGCATTCAAATCATAGAAATTCAACACATTATCTTTGAAACGTTCGGATGCTTTTAAAAATAAATCAGCATACGTTCTTCGACCTGTCACCAAAAAGGAAGCTTTGTCTTTCACGATTGGTCCTTCGACGCTCAAACGCGATGAAATCAAACCTAATCCGCCACCCACATTGAAACGTTTGTTGTTTCCTTCGTTCATCTTGATATCTAATACAGATGACAAACGACCTCCAAATTGTGCCGGTTGGTTTCCTTTGTACAACATCGCATCTTTGATGGCATCGGAATTAAATGTAGAGAAAAATCCAAGCAGGTGCGAAGCATTGTAAACGGGCGCTTCGTCTAATAAAATCAGATTTTGATCCGCTCCACCACCACGCACAAAGTAACCGGCATTTCCTTCTCCTGCATTTTTCACACCGGGCAATAATTGCATCGTTTTGATTAAATCTTTTTCACCAAACAATACAGGGATTTTCGATAATTCCTTCGGATCTAGTCGTTCAACTCCCATCACGGCTTCTTTCACATTTTGATCTTGACGTACCGCACCGATGGTCACTTCTTTTAAATCTTGTACTTTCCCTTCCAATTGTAACTCGACATTCAATACACGATTTTGTGTCATGTCTACTTGAAATTCTTGTTCAGAATAACCCAAGGAAGAATACACCAAAGTATATTGTCCTGCATCCAAAGTCAGGGAATAAAACCCGTATTCGTTGGTTATTGCGCCAAGGTTTTGTCCTTTCACGCGGATTTTTGCACCAATCACCTCTTCACCTTTCAGTCCTTCTTTGACTGTTCCGCTGATCGTGAATTTGCTCTGAGCCATCGAAATTCCTGCAACAAGCAGAAACAGATTGACTAGGAAAAAATTTTTCATCGAAAAAATATGTAATAGTTCTTATAAAACAGGAAGTTGACTCAATTGTTTGAACACCTTCCCATCGTTAAACAATTCTTTTGAGCAAAACCTTTGGTTAAACTGAAAAAAAAATTGTGTTTTCATTTTCGCCGACAAAGGTGACGACAAATTTTGAACCGATGTGTTAACAAATGTAAAGGAAATGAATAATTTTCGCTTTGCAGAAAACGTTATTCGGAAGCCAAACGGCTGTTTCGTCGGCTGTAAGCGAAATAAATCACCAAACCAACTACCAACCAAATGGTAAATGCAATCCAATTGCTTAATTCAATCTGACTCATCATGTACAAACAGGAAAGCAAACCAAGCAAAGGAATGAGTGATAAGTTGTTTTTAAATGTAACAAACAACATCACGAAAGCAAAAAGGATAAAAATCCAAGTTGGGATTTTGTGCGCAAAATGCATAAATCCACTATCATAGAATTGGATGTTTTTAAACTCAAACGCTTGAATATCTGCAATCAATGCTTCAGAACCCATCTCTTTGTAATACACATCCAAATCGAGGTTTCCTTTTCCGTGATCTCCTGGGATTTTAGGATCTGGAATTTTACTATGGAAACGATACACGTTGGATTTCAAACGCTCTAACTGTTCTAAATTGAGTTGCGCTAATATTTCTGAGCTGGCTTTTTCTTCTCCTTTGTTTGTAACAAAATCGATTGTTTCTTGCTTATACTGTGTCAACAAAATCACAATTGAACTCACAACTAAAAGCGGGTAAATCCATTTTCCGTTGATATAAGGTGTTCGGAATTTTCCACGTGGAATATCCGTTCGATTTTGAAGTACAAGAACACCGCCACAAACCAAAACAAATGCAAACAAGGTTCCGATACTACACAAATCGGTGACCATGGTTAAATTCATAAACAAAGCGGGAATTGCCACTACGAATCCAACGACAACTGTTGAAAAAGATGGTGTTTTGTATTTTGGGTGAATTTTCGCAAATTTTTTCGGTAAAAGGCCGTCTCTACTCATCGCCATCCAAATACGCGGTTGCCCCATTTGAAAAACCAACAAAACAGAAGCCATTGCAACCACTGCTGAAACAGCAATAATTCCAGACATCCATTTCAAGTCGAGTTTATCGAAGACATACGCCAAAGGATCGCCGACTGCCAATTCGCTATACGAGACCATTCCAGTTAGAATCAAGGCGATGATGATATACAAAACCGTGCAAATAATAATTGCCCACATCATTCCACGAGGTAAATCGCGTTGTGGGTTTTCGCATTCCTCTGCTGTGGTAGAAATAGCATCAAAACCAATATAAGCAAAGAAAACAGCGGAAACACCTTTCAAAATTCCGGAGATTCCATTGGGTGCAAACGGACTCCAATTTTCAGTTTCGACATAAAACATCCCCACAGCAATGACCAACAAGATGATCGCTAATTTGACTACCACCATCACGTTGCTTGCGTTGCGACTTTCTTTCATTCCGCGGTACACTAGCCATGTAATCAGCACAATAATAAACAACGCAGGTAGATCAAAAATGAGGTGTAATCCAAAAAAAGTAGGACTTGTATTCCACGCCGTGTAGGCCGCTTGGAGGTTTGTATCTAAATTTTCGAACAATTTTCCGCCTTGCATCAATGCAAATGCTTGATCATACCCATTGTGAGCTGTCAGGTAATCCATTTGGATCCATTGGGGAAAATGAATTCCTAATCCTTCGAGCATTCCCGTAAAATAATCACTCCAACTGATTGCTACTGTGATGTTTCCGATGGCATATTCCATGATGAGCGACCAACCGATTATCCAAGCGATGATTTCACCAAAAGCGACATACGAATACGTGTATGCACTCCCTGAAACAGGAACCATAGAAGCAAATTCAGCATAAGCAAAGGCTGCAAACCCACATGCTACGGCTGTAAATAAGAACAAGAATATAACCGCCGGACCTCCATCTGCACTGGCTGTACCAATCGTAGAAAAAATTCCAGCTCCAATAATAGCTGCGATACCAAAAGCCGCCAAATCACGCACTTTTAGGTGTTTACCCAGCGACGCATGTCCATCCGCGGATTCGTTTGCTTCTAATTGCTGAAGTATTTGAGATACTGTCTTTTTACGAAATAGGGTTTTCAGACTCATTGTTTTATTCGTTTTAGCGAGTAACAAAAATAGGAAAATATAGTGAGTTTGTTAGTCGCTTAGTTAGCTAGTCAGTTAGTTGATAGTAGATCGATGACGAAAACTTCGTTTTGTCACGATGCTTCGCAAGTGAAAAGTGGACAGTTAGGTTTGTTCTTTTCCTACTTGAGGTGAACTAGTTGGAACAGAGGGAGAAACAGAGTGGGAATGAGGAACAGAAATAGAGCGAGAAACAGAATGAGAATGAGGAATAAGAATTCTAGCCCGGATAGGAGCGGCATCCTCCCGATTTTCATCGGGAGATACAGCGGATAGCCGGAAAAAGCTCCGAAAAAGTTACTTAACTTTCTTTTTCTAACAACATTAAAAATTCCATGTTGCCATCGCCTCCTAAAATCGGGCTTTCGGTGTGTGATATGTAGGTCAATTGATTTAATTTTGCTGCTTGTTGCACGGATTCAATGACCTGAGGATAAAGTGTTTTGTTTTTTACGATTCCTCCTTTGCCTACATTTTCTTTTCCTACTTCAAATTGCGGTTTGACAAGCGCCATAACTTTCGCCCCTGGTTTTAGAAAAGCATGGATAAAGGGAAATATTTTTTCGAGTGAAATAAACGCAACATCAATTACACAGACATCAATTGGATCGGTAATCAATCGGTTGGTGAGTTCTCGCACGTGGGTTTTCTGAAGATTAACCACCTCAGATCGTTCTGCAATTCGAGGGTGTAATTGTCCGCTACCGACATCCACGCAAAACACTTTTTGCGCACCGTGTTGAAGAGCTACTTCGGTAAATCCACCGGTGCTTGCTCCGACATCTAAGACCGTTTTTTGGGTAAAATCGATGTTCCAAGTTTCGATGGCTTTCACCAATTTGAGTGCACCACGCGAAACCCACGGAAGTTCTTCTTCCAACAACTGAATTTCAACATCCAAGGGAAATTTTTTACCCGGTTTGGTAATCAATTTTCCATTTACTTGTACACCCACTTCTTGGATGAGTTGTTCAGCGCGAACACGTGTAGAAACCAATCCGCGCTGTAACAAAATCTTATCTATTCGTTCTTCCATGAGGAATTAAAAATTCGGAGATAAATCGTGCGACGTATAAAATTCTTCAATGAATTTTACCGCTTCTTCGGCTGTGTCGACAATTTTGAATAAGTCTAAATCTTTGGGTGAAATGTTATTTTCCTGCTCTAGCATCACTGTCTTGACCCACTCAAACAAGCCTGTCCAATAACTTGTACCAACCAAAACAACGGGCCTTTTGTTGATTTTTTTGGTTTGAATCAGCGTCATTGCTTCAAACATTTCGTCCAAGGTTCCTAATCCACCTGGCATAATAACAAAGCCTTGTGAATATTTGACAAAAATCACTTTGCGCACAAAAAAGTAATCGAATTCCAAATTGTGTTCTGGATCGATATACGGATTGTGGTTTTGCTCAAATGGCAAATCGATGTTCAAGCCCACGGATTTTCCTTTTCCTTGTTGTGCTCCTTGATTTCCTGCTTCCATGATTCCTGGTCCACCGCCGGTGATCACACCATAACCCGCTTGCGCTAATTTTTCACCAATTTCGACTGCTAATTGGTAATAGGGATTGTCTGGTTTTGTACGCGCCGAACCAAAAATGGAAATACACGGACCGATACGCGCCATGCGCTCATATCCTTCCACAAATTCCGACATAATTTTAAAAATTGCCCAACTGTCGTTCGTTTTGATTTCTGTCCAATCTTTTCGTAATGAATTCATTTTTTACTGATTTTAAATTTTCAAATCGATTAACGCGAACAGTGAAGTGTCGTATTTGAATCCGCAAGTTCTTGATTCAAGCGCTGTTGGTTGTATTCGCAAGGAACAAAAATACCACTATTTCGCCGAACGAATCCATTCCGAAAAAAAAGAAATCAACATTTTTCCATTTACATCGTGTACGATTTAAAATTTTGATTACATTTGTATCGTGTACGATATAAATTGAATTTACGATGAAAAACACGTCATTTCATACGCTAAAAGCGAAAACTTTACAAGGGAAAGAAGTTGATTTTAAAGACTTTGAAGGAAAAACTGTTTTGGTAGTGAACACTGCTAGCAAATGTGGCTTGGCTCCTCAATTCGAAGGCTTAGAAAAATTACATCAGAAATACAAAGACGAAGGATTGGTGATTTTAGGATTTCCATCGAGTCAGTTTTTAAATCAAGAACCTGGCAATGCTTCGGAAATTGAAACTGCTTGTCAAGTGAATTTTGGTGTCACGTTTCAATTATTCGAGAAAATTGATGTGAACGGTCCAAACACACATCCTGTTTTTCAATACCTCAAATCCAAATTGGGCGGATTGTTTGGTAGTCGAATCAAATGGAATTTTACCAAGTTTTTGATCGATAAAAATGGTAAACCGGTGAAGCGTTTCGCACCGACAACCAAGCCAGAAGCGATGGAAGCGGATATTCAGAAGTTGTTGAAGTAGATACTTAGTCGATTAGTTGGTTAGTGGGTTAGTCGATGACGAAAGCAAAGCTTTGTCACGATGCTGACATTCATCGTCAGCATTAGTCGCCTAGTCGCTTAATTCCAGTGACGAAAACATCAACAATTGCATATCCGATAAATAGCTTTAAATACGGTTTGAAATCAAAAACATATAACCAAAACATGAGTTACGATCAGTTAAAACTGGAAAATCAAATTTGTTTTCCGCTATACGCTTCATCGCGCTTAATTACTCGATTATACCAACCATTACTGGAGCAAGCTGGATTGACTTATCCCCAATATTTGGTGTTATTGGTGTTGTGGGAAAACGACCACCTTTCGGTACAAGAAATCGGTGCCAAACTGATTCTCAACACCAATACGCTCACTCCCCTATTACAACGCATGGAAATACTCGACCTCATCGAACGAAAAAAATCGAACGAAGACGAACGCAGTAAAATCATCGCTCTCACTGAAAAAGGAAAAACACTCGAACATTTAGCGCAATCGATCCCCGAAAAGTTGGTTGAATCGATGTCACTCACAAACGTGAATCCACAAGATGTGACAGACTTACGCGATCAATTGAATGGGTTGGTAAAAATATTGGAAGAGAAGGTTGGGAGGTAGAAACCATATATAAAAAAAGGAGATTACCTAAAATATGATAATCTCCTACACTATTTACTGCTTTATCACCTTATGAATCGACCTATTCTGATCAGTAATAATCTCGATCATGTAAATTCCACTTTGTACATCGACCAATGACAATTCTCCAGAGGAAATGATCTGTTGTTCTCGGATGAATTTTCCGTGAGCGTCGTATAACTTCACTTGTGCCGATTGACCTGACAACTGAATGGTTACCGAAGAAGAAGTTGGGTTGGGGAAAATGAACACTCCCGCATCTTCTAATTCATCAACTGAAACAATCGAAGGACTACCATCGGAAAAATGGATAGCTTGAGAAACCGTGAAATACTCACCCAAAGCTCGATTTGGACAAAATAAACTCAATTGCAGATAATAAACTCCATTTCCATTGTTCAATTCAAAGGATGTTGTATCATAATTTGAACCGTTGGCATCCACAATATTCCAAATCACATACACCGTATTTCCTGTGGCCCACAACGAATCAATGTAAGCTGTATCAATGGAATTATAGTCAATCTCACAATTCTCAACCGTTGTCCCTAAAGAATCCACTGCAATCGAATCTAAAAATGGATTCGTAAAAATATAATTGGAATCCACCGGTATGACGAAACTACTCACCAATGAATCACCACAAACATCGGTGATTTTCAAAGTATGTACACCGGAACATAAATCAGAAAATAAACTATAATCAGACACATTGCTCTCTGCCAAAATATCATCTATATACACCTCAAACAATTCATTTCCTTGAACATGAAGTGCTAAATTTCCGACACAAGAATCTGGATGACTCGGTTGAACATACACATTTGCACTAATCGGCTGCGGATTAACAATAGTTAAATGTAAACTTACAACCGAATCACATCCTGTTACGGTCTGCAATGTATGTGTAGCTGTGGTGTTTGATTCGGTATAGGTTATTCCATCAATCCAAGTGATGGGGGTGCAGGTTTGAATAGAATCGACAGAATATAAGGTGTTATTTAATGTCAAGTTTAATTTAATTATTGAATCACAACCTTGAGCATTAGTTAGAAAAAACTCAGCTGTATCATTGGATTCTGTGTATGTTATTCCATCCATCCATGTATACGAATCACATGCAATTTGAGTATCAATATATAATGAGTTTTGTAATACATTTATATATACCGATTGACAAATTCCATCACTTACGCAAGAACCTTGTCCTTTTACAAAATAGTGAGTAGATTCAAGTGGAAACACATCTATACTAAATCCAGAGTCAAATGGAACAACTCCACACGAATCAGTATACCAAAACCATTCATTTGCTGAATTTAAATTTTGTGAAACAACAGTGAGTTTTACTGAATCTAAACCAGAACATATATCGTTCTGAGAAACTTGAATAACTGCTTCACCTGATGGCTGTATGTTTAATTGATCATTTTCACAAACTCTGGAAAAAAAAGCTAATCGACTAATTGGTTTACCGTCAACTTCAGTGAAGGTTCCTGATACAGCAAAACCATTATGAGTTTTAAATACTTTTGAAACCTCATCATTAAAATCAATATTCCATGACCTTACTTGGAATGTATTTTTATCAATAGAAGAAACAAAATTTCTTTTATGTCCATTTACTGAATCGTAAAAACCAACAAAAATAATGTCTTGTTCATTAGCAATAAGTGAAGTTGCAATCGCAGTAGAACCTGAAAAACCACTTATATCTATATTATTTGGTACTAATTGACCTGAATTCAAATTTATTCCTGCTAAATAACTTTGATTTAGACCATTAATTTCAGAAAAGTTCCCTACACCGTACATAACAGTATCTGTTATATCAAAATCAAAAAAATTTCCATTCATGTTAATATCAAAATCTTGTAGAACATCATTCTCATCAAAAACCGCTAGTCCACCCGTCAAACTATACATGTGATATAAAAAACCAGTAACGTATAATTTTTCATTTCTATAAACCATATCATAAACTTGAAAGCTTTGTGTGTAAGGGGTATTTTGTAATGGATCCCAGTTTGAAAGAGATCCAGTAGACAAATCAAAAGATGCTAAGCCTGCCCTATTAAAACCAGATACTGTTGTAAAAAATCCAGATATAAAAAGTTCATTCTGGTTGTTTATCACAAGTTTTGAAACATTACTATTAGCAGAAGGATTCCAATTCGTTAATTGCCCAGTTTGAGCATTAAATGATGCAAGTCTTTGTCTAAAGTATGTATTGTTTATTGTACTAAAATTACCTCCCACATACAAAATGCCATTATGAAGTTTAATAGAATTAACTGGACCACTGATAGTACCAAAGTTAATACTTAATGGCTCTCCTGTATTCAAATCCAAAACTGCTAAATTACTTGCTTTTATATTGCCTACATTATAAAAATTTCCACATACAAATAAATCATTATTTTCAATAGAAACACGATTAACAACACCCTCGCAAAACGGCTCCCATTCAAGTAGTTGCATTGTATTAACATTAACACTAACTAGATTATTTCTATTTGTAAACATGATAGAATTAAAATTTCCTCCCATGTATAAAATGGAATCTTTAATAACTATCGAGTTCAAGATTGGAACATTTAAATAAAATGGTAACAAAGAATTTGAATAAATATTAACTGATGCTATTTTGTCTTTTGAAACTCCATTCACACTTGAAAATTCTCCAGAAAAATATGCAACAGAATCTTGTAGGTCAAAGCATCTAACAACACCGTCAATATTTAAGTTTAGATTTGAGAGCGAAATATTTGATAAATTGATTGAAGCTAATCTATTTCTTCCTTGATTTAACACATGAGTAAAATTTCCTGAAAAAAACAATTGATCATCTTGAATTTTTAAACTATGAACAGGTCCATTAACGTTAAAATTAGTAGTAATTTGTCCAGAAATTGTATTTAATGAAATTAGATAACTGAGTGGATAAGAATTTAATGACATGTAGGATTTACTTCCAATATAAAGCAAATTATTCTTCAATTCCATACTATAACTATGTGAATTGAATGTAGGAGACCAACTTGACAATTGATTATTTTGTAAATTAAATTTTGCTATATTGTATCTTTTTTGACCTTGAATTGAATCAAATTTTCCTCCAACAAACAAAACAGAATCAGCAAATATGATCGATTCAATATAATCACCTACTATATTTAAATTTAGGCTAGATACAATACCATTTTCATCAATATGAGCAAATTTATTTCTAATACTATCACCTACCTTATTGAATAAACCGCCAATGTACCAACCTCCATTTTGGTCTGATTCAGCAAATCTTACTTCTCCATTCACAGATGGAAATCGAAAGGTATGTCCACTAGAAAATCTATTTATCAATGCTAAATTTGAAGACACAGGTCCTATAGAGCTAAAAGCACCTCCTAAAAAAACGCGCTCTTCTAGTGTATCTACAAGAACATCATATACATCACCATTTACTGACCACCAATGAGGCTCTAACTGATAGTTTTGAGCAAATGAAGAAAATGTAAGAAATAAAAAAGTAAAAAATGTAAGTTTCATAGTTAATTAAGTTTAATATTAGTTTCAAATCTATAAAAATTTTCATTACTGTCCGATAAAAATACAAATTAATCATTTTGCAGTTTGAAAGTCTTGATTTTACTGCTGTAGATCGTACAATTTGAAAAGTAAGCCCCCCCACTTTTATGAGCTGTTAAATATAAATTTAAGTTGAGCATCGTTTTCTTTTAGCCAGTCTTTCTCAGGGTTTTCAAGAAATTTGATTAAATGAACGTAGTTGAACAAGTGAAGTCAACAGAAGCTAGCGATGTTAGAGAAAGCCCATTCTCTCTTAATTTTCTTTTGAATAACTGTGAGCAATAGGTTTACGATGAGGGCACACCAAATCTGTATTTTAATTGCATTTTCATTCTCGCCAAGGAAAAATTTTAGCGGAAAGTTTTGTTTGAGTTGCTTGAACATGAGTTCTATCTGCCAACGTTTTTTGTATATTATAGCAATATGCCCTGCATTCATTCCGTATAGATTGGTAATAAATTCAAAGCATCGCTTGTCTTTATTGTCCCAATATGCGATTTTTCGGAGTTCAATGGTCTTTAAATATGTACCGTTTTCTTTAACATCAACGCGGATGATTTCATCATTTATTACACCATTATCGATGTATGAGGGGATGTCATTTTCTTTCACCGATTCATATGATGCATTGGATTTTAAGCGTGTTACAAAGAAAATTCCGCTCTCGTTGAACTCGTCAAAAGTCTTGTAATCATTGTAACCCTTATCAAACACTGCGATTTTATCTTTCTCTAGTTCAACATGTTTCAAAAATTGCTTATCATGAGTTGTAGCGGCAGAGAACCAAATAAGCTTCGGCACTCGATCTTGTAAATTTATTTGTGTATGTACCTTTATGCCTCCTTTTCTCTTTCCGCAATTTGACTTTCTCCCAACACAACTCAAAATATCCTTAAATAAAGATATTGTGCTAGAATCAATGATTTCTATACGATTTTCCCAAGCATACGTTTGTCGGCTGTCCGAGATAATTGGGTGATATTTTTCGAGCAACGAATAATACACATCTTGGAATACCAAATGGCTTCTTCTCTTGTTAGCATCGCTCAATGTACTTCTGTAGGGAATATTTTTCAACTGAAAATGACTCATTTTCCCTTTCAAGCCCAGCATTGACGCCGCTACTTCACGCAACGAAGTGCAGTTGGCAAATGTTGAAAAAAGCATGCTGATTAGGTGATCTGAGGTGTCAAACTTCTTAACATAGTGGTCTGACATATGTTTTTTGCTGAGCGTTTTGATTTTTTTCAAATCAATTAATGAAATCAGCTGTCCGAAAACGGACTGTCCAAAAAAATAGTTACTTTTATTCATGTAATTTTAGTTCGCAAAACCAAATTACATAAAAGTGGGAAATCCTTTGCAGGAAGTCCCACTTTTTCAAAAAGTTTTATCGGACAGTAGTGAAAAATTTTATTATAAAATTAAAATAATTCTCACCCCATCTCCATCCCCAAATACTTCGCTGTATACG